>NZ_JBFBJT010000019.1:0-73366 GCF_040686175.1 Streptomyces sp. NPDC086077
CGGGTCCCGCACATCCCCACGGTGTGCGGGGCCCGCCCTTGATCCGCCCGTCCGCCGCGCCCACCGGGGCCGCCGCCTGCGGCCGTCGTATGCGCCGCCTTGCTTTCATGGGGTGCGCCGCCCTGCGTTCGTCGGGTGCGCCGCCTTGCGTTTCACCGGGTGCGCCGCCTTGCGTTTCACCGGGTGCGCCGCCCCACGTTCACCGCCCCGCGCCCCCCCGGGACGCCGCTCCACGTTCACCGCCCCGCGCCCCCCGGGAAGCCGCCCTGCGCGTCCCGCCGACGCCCCCACCGGCGCCGCTCACACCTGCGGCAGCACGGTCGCCACGATGCGTTCCACCAGGCCTTCGGGTACGCCCACCCCGGGCAGCACACCGTCCAGGGCCTCGGGCAGTGTCAGGTGTTCCAGGAGCAGGCCGAGCATGGCGAGATAGAGCACGGTGACGGTCTCGTCGCCGCCGGGCAGGCCCGCGGTGCGGTGGAACCGGATGCCCTCCTCCAGGTCGGCGCGCACCGACCGGGTGTAGGAAGCGCGTAGTTCCGGGCGGCGGGTGGCTTCCAGGCGCAGCTCCAGCAGGGCCAGGTACCCCGTCCGGTCACGGGTCGCGCGCCGCGTCAGGTCGTGCATGAAGGCGGTGACCAGCGAGCGGTCCCTCGGCCTCGTCATCAACTCGGCCACCACGGCGGGGTCGGGCGCGAGCCGTACGTGCACCCGCGCGTCGATCTGGCGGAGCAGGTCGTCACGTCCGGTGAAGTAGTTGGACGCGGTGCCCACCGGCACCCCGGCGGCCGCGTCCACGGCGCGGAAGGTCAGCCCCCGCGCCCCCTCACGGGCGAGCACCTCGACCCCTGCGTCGACGAGCGCGGCCCGGCGCTCAGGGTTGCCGGCCATACGGAATCCCCTTCCTCACTTACCCGCCTCCACCTATTTCCCTTGCGACCACTACAAATGAAGTACTACAACTGGAGTGGTTCCAGCGGCGATCGACACCCTACGAAAAGAGACCAGCTTGCGAAAGCTCACCTACTTCATCGCCTGCTCCGTCGACGGCTTCATCGGAGCCCCGGACGGCGACGCGTCGGCGATGTACCCCTTCGTGGACGAGGAGTTCCTCGCGTTCGCCAAGACGGAGCACCCCGAGACCCTGCCCACCCACGTCCGGCGCCCGCTCGGCCTGGACGGCCTGCCGAACAAGCGGTTCGACACGATCGTCCAGGGCCGCGTCAGCTACGAACTGGCGCTGAAGGAGGGCGTCACCAGCCCGTACGCCCATCTGCGCCAGTACGTCGCCTCCCGCACCCTTGAGGAGTCGCCCGACCCCGCGGTCGAGATCATCGCCCAGGACCTGGTCGGCAGGGTCCGCGAGCTGAAGGCCGAGGACGGCGAGTTCGGGGTGTACCTCTGCGGCGGATCCCGCCTCGCGGGAGAGCTGATCGACGAGATCGACGAGCTCGTCATCAAGACGTATCCGATCGTGCTGGGCAGCGGCATGCCGATGTTCGGCTCCGGTTTCGCGGTCGGCGAGTTCACGCTGGAGTCGGTGCGCACGTTCGGCAACGGCGTGCTCGTGCGGACGTACAGCAGGAAGCGCTGAGCCGCCGTCCGCCCTACGCTTGGGGCATGGACAGCGCACAACATGTCTGTCCCGACTGCGGACAGCCCGTCGATACGGTCGTCCGGCGTCACAAGACGCTGGGCGCGTGGGTCCCGGTGTGGGTTGCCGGACCGTGCCGGAACCCCCACTGCGGAGCGTCCGCCACGGAACGTGCCGAATCCGAGCGGGAGCGGCCGGCGACGCCCGACGCGGAGCAGACCGAAACCGGGACCGTGGCGAAGAACCCCTGAGAAGCTGGGTGGACGTCCGGGGGGAATCCCCGGACGCATGCCTGACAGGAGTCCCGGGGAGATGATTCTCCGATTCCGTGTCGAGAATCCCCGGACGGCTCCGACGTCCCTTGCGAGAGCCGCCCGCGCCGGGCGGCCCGAGCCGAGGAGACGACAATGAAGTACCTGGTCATGGTGCTGGGCACGCAGGCGGACTACGAGGCGATGCGGGGCAACGCGTCCGAGGGCTCGCCGGCTTGGGGCGAGCAGGATCTGCAGGCCATGTACGCGCACATGAGCGCGCTCAACGACGACCTCGCCGAGACCGGTGAGCTCGTCGACGGGCAGGGTCTTGCTGAGCCCGCCAGGACCCGGCTCGTCGGCCTCGACGCGGACGGCAAGACGGTGATCACCGACGGCCCCTACGGCGAGACCAAGGAAATGCTGGCCGGCTACTGGGTGCTGGACTGCGCGAGCCTGGAGCGGGTGACGGAGATCGCCGAGCGGGTGGCCCGCTGCCCGCAGCCCCCGGGCGTCCCGGAGTACCCGGTGGTGATCCGGCCCATCATGGACGGCGCCGGCGACATCGGCTGACCGGGACCGATGCACCGCACCGACGAGGTCGAGGACCTGCTGCGCCGCAACGCGCCGCAGGTCCTCGGCGCGCTCGTGCGCCGGTACGGGCATTTCGACGCCGCCGAGGACGCCGTTCAGGAGGCGCTGCTGGCGGCGGCCGGACAGTGGCCCTCGGCCGGGGTCCCGGACAATCCACGGGGCTGGTTGATCAAGGTCGCCGCGCGACGGCTGACCGACGCGCTGCGCAGTGAGGCTGCGCGGCGGCAGCGGGAGGAGCGGGCGGCGGCGCTCACCCCGCGCGACGCGTTCACCGCTCCGCCGCCCGGCACGGACCGGGGGCCGCGCGAGGACGACACCCTGACGCTCCTCTTCCTGTGCTGTCACCCCGGCCTCACCCCGCCCGCGCAGATCGCCCTCACCCTGCGCGCGGTCGGCGGCCTGACCACGGCCGAGATCGCCCGCGCCCACCTGGTGCCCGAGCCGACCATGGCCCAGCGGATCAGCAGGGCCAAGCAGAAGGTGCGGGGGGCGCGCTTCGGCCGCCCGGACGACTGGACGGACAGGCTGGCCGCGGTCCTGCACACGCTCTACCTGATCTTCAACGAGGGTTACACCGCCACCTCCGGCGCCGCCCTCCAGCGGCGCGAACTGGCCGGCGAGGCGATCCGGCTCACCCGTACGGTCCACGGGTTGCTCCCCGACGACGGCGAGGTGGCCGGGCTGCTCGCCCTGATGCTGCTCACCGACGCCCGCCGCGAGGCGCGCACGGGGCCGCACGGCGAGCTGATCCCGCTCGACGAGCAGGACCGGGCCCGCTGGGACAAGGCGGCGATCGAGGAGGGGGTCGACCTGGTCACCCGGGCGCTGTCCGGCGCCCGCCCGGGCCCGTACCAGCTGCGTGCCGCCATCGCCGCCGTGCACGACGAGGCCCCGTCGGCGGAGGCGACGGACTGGCGGGAGATCCTCGGCCTGTACGACGTCCTCGTACGCCTGGTCCCCGGCCCCGTCGAACGCCTCAACCGTGCCGTCGCCGTCGCCATGGTGCACGGCCCGCGGGCCGGCCTGGGCGAACTGGACGCGCTGGCCGACGATCTGGGCACCGGTCACCGTCTCGACGCGGTGCGCGGGCATCTGCTGGAGCGGACGGGGGAGCACGAGGCCGCCCGGGCCGCCTACGAGTCGGCGGCCGGAAAGACACTGAGCCTGCCGGAGCAGCGGTACCTTCAGGCGCGGGCGGCGCGACTGAGGCCGTAGCGCGGCTCCCAAGCGCACCGCACACGGGGAGGGTCGGAATGACGACGGAGGCCGGGGGCAGGCGGCGCGGGCTGTGGCGGGGGGTCGTGCTGGTGTGGGCGGTGACCGTGGCCGTCGCGGGCGGGCTGACGCTGTGGATGCAGGACTCGGTGGAGCCGTCGGGGCCGAATCGCTGGGAGAAGGCGACACCCACGCGGCTGCTTCAGCAGGACCGGTACACCGCATGCCCCCCGGCGCCGGGCATGCCGTGCTCTGCGTCCTCAAGACCGGCTAGGCAGCCCGCCGGTCAGCGGGTCCCGGCCGGTCAGGCAGTAGGTGCCGCCCGCCGGGTCGCGCATCACCGTCCAGTGGGCGCCGGCGGCGACGGACGTGGCCCCGAGCCGCTCGTGCTCGGCGCGGGTCGCAACGATGTCCGCGCAGGCCAGGTCGAGGTGGGCGGAGAGGGGCTGCTCGGCGTCGAGCCGCTGGAGCAGCATCCGCACCGGCAGCCCGGCCGGCGGCCTGACCACGTGGAACTCGGGGCGCGCGCCGGGAACGGACTCCCAGCCGTCCAGCAGCCCGGTCCAGAACGCCACCTCGGCGTCGAACGACGCGGGCGGCAGGTCGAGCGGGTGGAGCAGGGGCGTGGGACGCCGGTACCGGCACGTGCGGCAGGGGACCGGAACGCCGCCGGGGCCCGGCCGCACGTGCGGCCGGGCCCCGGCGCTCGCCTCTGACAGGCGGTGGTGCACCGACCGCCGGTCCTGTGCGAGATCAGGCCTTCTTGGTCTCCCAGAAGATCTTGTCGATCTGGGCGACGTAGTCGAGGGCCTTCTGGCCGGTGGCCGGGTCGGTGGACGCCTTGGCGGCCGAGAGGGCCTTCAGGGTGTCGTTGACCAGCTGGTGCAGCTCCGGGTACTTCTCGAAGTGCGGGGGCTTGAAGTAGTCGCTCCAGAGCACCGAGACGTGGTGCTTGGCAAGCTCGGCGCGCTGCTCCTTGATCGTGGTGGCACGAGCCTGGAAGTGCGGGTCGTCGTTGCCGGCCATCTTTTCCTGGATGGCCTTGACCGACTCCGCCTCGATGCGGGCCTGGGCAGGGTCGTACACACCGCAGGGCAGGTCGCAGTGCGCGCTGACCTTGACCTTGGGGGCAAACAGGCGGGAAAGCATGGAGCATTCCTTCCTCGTGATCGTCTTCTCAGGGGGGACATTACTCCCTGAGCGACCTGTTTTCGCGAGTGCCCCCATGGGCTTAGGACAAAAGTCCGGGGTGAGACTGGGACTGGTGGAGGATCGGACCGGGGAGGTGCCGGGGATGCCGGAGCTGTCGCAGGAGACCGAGCGTGAAAGGGGCCACCCGCCCTTCGGACTGGCCGAGGTGACCGGGCCGTCGATGGTGCCGACGCTGTACCACGGGGACCGGCTCCTGCTGCGCTACGCCGCCCGGGTCAGGCCGGGTGACGTCGTCGTGCTGCGTCATCCCTTCCAGCAGGACCTGCTCGTCGTCAAGCGGGCCGCGGAGCGGCGCGAGGGCGGCTGGTGGGTGCGCGGCGACAACGCGTACGCGGGCGGGGACAGCACCGACTACGGGGTCGTGCCCGACGAGCTGGTCCTCGGCCGGGTGATGTTCAGGTACCGGCCGCGCAAGCCGGGTCAGCGCTCGCCTACGGCGATGCTGTGCTGGGCGCTCTCGGCGGCCAGGCCCGTCTTCTCCGACCGGTCGGCCTCCAGGCGTTTGCGCGCCCGGTAGGCGGCCACGTTGGCGCGGGTGGCGCAGCGGTCGGAGCAGTAGCGCCGGGAGCGGTTGGTGGACGTGTCGAGGTAGGCGTTGTGGCACGGCGCCGCCTCACACAGGCCGAGGCGGTCCACGCCGTGCTCGGTGAGGTGGAAGGCGAGACCCATCGCCGCGATGGCCGCGTAGCCCGCGGTGGCGTTCGACGGGTGGTCCGCGAGGTGCATGTGCCACAGCGGGCGGCCGTCGTCGTCGCGGAAGTCGTGGCCGGAGATCTGGGGACTGACCGGGAACTCCAGCAGCAGGGAGTTCAGCAGGTCCACGGCGAGGGTCTCGTCGCCGCTGTCGGCCGCCTCGAAGACCGCGCGCAGCCGGGCCCGGACCGAGCGGAACCGCGTCACGTCGGCGTCGGTGGCGCGACGGGCCGCGGACTGGTTGGCCCCGAAGAGCTCCCGGACGGCCTCGACCGACGTCAGCGAGTCCTTGCCCCGGGCTGGCTCCTCGCTGTTGACGAGGCGTACGGCGTAGTCCGAGTAATAGGCCAGTTCCACTTGTAGTCCTTACGGTCGGGCTCTATGGTCATGTCTGCGGTCACGTAACAGCCGATCGTGCTTCCAGGGTATTACGCGGTTGCGTCCAGAAGGGGTTTCCCATGACCACGAGCATCGGCACCGACTGGAACGCGTGGCAGGAGAGCTGGGACCGGCAGCAGGAGTGGTACATGCCGGACCGCGAGGAGCGCTTCCGGGTCATGCTCGACATGGTCGAAACGTTCGCCGGCACCGCACCGCGCGTGCTGGACCTCGCCTGCGGCACCGGCACCATCACCGCCCGCCTGCTCGCCCGCTTCCCCGACGCCGCCAGCACCGGAATCGACCTCGACCCGGCCCTGCTCACGATCGCCCGCGGCACGTTCGACGGCGACGAGCGGGTCTCCTTCGTCGAGGCCGACCTGAAGGATCCTGACTGGCCCGCGCGACTGCCCCACGAGACGTACGACGCCGTCCTGACCGCCACCGCCCTGCACTGGTTCCATGCCGAACCCCTCCAGGCGCTGTACGGGCGGATCGCCGGGCTCGTACGGCACGGTGGCGTCTTCATGAACGCCGACCACATGATCGACGACACCACGCCCCGCATCAACGCCGCCGAGCGCGCCCTCCGTCATGCGCGCATGGGCCGGGCACAGCAGGAGGGCGCCCTCGACTGGGCCGACTGGTGGCAGCTCGCCGCCAAGGACCCGGCCCTCGCCGAGCCCACCGCCCGCCGCTTCGAGATCTACGGCGACCACGCGGACGGCGACATGCCTTCACCGGCGTGGCACGCGCGCGTGCTGTGCGAGCGGGGGTTCGCGGAGGCGCGGGCGGTGTGGTGCTCGCCGTCGGACACGCTGCTGCTCGCGGTGAAGTAGGCCCCGCGCACGAAAAGGGGCGGTACGGAGACTCCCGTACCGCCCCTTTTCGGCTCTGCCCGGCCGCGTTACAGCACCTTCGACAGGAAGGCCTGCGTCCGCTCGTGCTGCGGGTTCGTCAGCACCTCGCGGGGATCGCCCGACTCGACGACCACGCCACCGTCCATGAAGACCAGGCTGTCGCCCACCTCACGGGCGAAGCCCATCTCGTGGGTGACCACGATCATGGTCATGCCGGACTCGGCGAGGTCACGCATGACGTCGAGGACGTCACCGACCAGCTCCGGGTCCAGGGCCGAGGTCGGCTCGTCGAAGAGCATCAGCTTCGGGTCCATGGCGAGGGCCCGGGCGATGGCGACGCGCTGCTGCTGGCCACCGGAGAGCTGCGAGGGGTAGTTCCCGGCCTTGTCGGCCAGGCCCACGCGGTCCAGGAGTTCGAGGGCACGTCCCCGGGCCTGGGTCCGGCTGACGCCCTTGACCTGGATCGGCGCCTCGATGATGTTCTCCACCGCCGTCATGTGCGGGAAGAGGTTGAAGCGCTGGAAGACCATGCCGATGTCACGTCGCTTGAGCGCGACCTCGCTGTCCTTCAGCTCGTACAGCTTGTCGCCCTTCTGGCGGTAGCCGACGAGCTGGCCGTCGACGTACAGCCGTCCGGCGTTGATCTTCTCCAGGTGGTTGATGCACCGCAGGAAGGTCGACTTGCCGGAGCCGGAGGGGCCGATGAGGCAGAAGACCTCGCCGGTCTTCACCTCCAGGTCGATGCCCTTGAGGACCTCGACGTGACCGAAGGACTTGTGCACGCCCTCGGCCTTCACCATGGGGATGCCGTCGGCCTTGACCGTCTTGCCGGCCTGTTCCGTCTTCTCGGTCATGCCATGCCTCCCTTCGGGCGGCCGAGGGACAACATGTTGGCCCTGATCTTCTGCAGCGGCGTGGGGGGCAGCGAGCGGCTGGAACCGCGGGCGTAGTACCTCTCGAGGTAGTACTGGCCGACGCTGAAGATCGAGGTCAGCAGCAGGTACCAGGCCGCGGCGAGGAAGAGCATCTCGGCCGGGGCGCCGGAGGTCTGGCCGATGTCCTGGGCGACGCGGAGCAGCTCGGAGTACTGGACGACCGACACCAACGAGGTCGTCTTCAGCATGTTGATGACCTCGTTGCCCGTCGGCGGCACGATCACGCGCATCGCCTGCGGGATGACGATCCGGCGCAGCGTCTTGGCGTGGCTCATGCCCAGCGCGTGCGCCGCCTCGGTCTGGCCCTCGTCGACCGCGAGCAGACCGGCACGGCAGATCTCCGCCATGTACGCGGCCTCGTTCAGGCCGAGCCCGAGCAGCGCGGTCAGGAACGGGGTCATGAAGTCCGACCACTCGTCCCGGTAGACCGGCCCGAGGTTGATGTACTCGAAGACCAGGCCCAGGTTGAACCAGACGATCAGCTGGACCAGGACCGGGGTGCCGCGGAAGAACCAGATGTAGAACCACGCGATGGACGAGGTCACCGGGTTCCGCGACAGGCGCATCACCGCGAGCAGGACGCCGCCGACGATGCCGATCGCCATGGACAGCACGGTCAGCAGGAGCGTGTTGCCCACACCGCCGAGGATGCGGTCGTTGAAGAAGTAGTCCGGGATCGCTCCCCAGTTGATCCTGCCCTGGGAGAACGCGTAGATGACGCTGCCCAGCAGGGCGAGCGCGACGACGGCGGTGACGTACCGCCCGTAGTGCCGGACCGGGATGGCCTTGATGGCCTCCGGTCCGGCCGGGGGCGTGTCGGCCGGACCCGTCGTCTTGTCGATGTCAACAGTCACGGGTGTTGCCTTTCAGTGCCGCTGGTCGAGGACCGCTGCGGTCACTTGCCGCCGTTGATGGTGGCCTTGTCGACGGCGCCGTCCTCGACGCCCCACTTCTCTATGATCTTGTCGTACTCGCCGTTGGCGATGATCGCATCCAGGGCGGCCTGCAGGGCGTCCCGCAGCTGGGTGTTGTTCTTGGCGACCGCGATGCCGTACGGAGCGGCCTCGACCTGCTCGCCGACCAGCTGGAAGTCGTTGCCGCCGCCGGAGGTCTTCACCGCGTACGCCGCGACCGGGAAGTCGGAGGAGCCGGCGTCGGCGCCGCCCGCGCGCAGGCGGGTCTGGGCCTGCTGGTCGTTGTCGAAGGCCTCGATGGAGAGCTTCTTGTTCTTCGGGCACTTCGCGGCCTCGGCCTTGGCGAGGTCCTCGGAGACCGTGCCGCGCTGGAGCACGATCTTCTTGCCGCACAGGTCGGACCAGGTCTTGATGCCCTGGTCGTCGCCCTTCTTGGTGTAGATCGAGACGCCGGCGGTGAAGTAGTCCACGAAGTCCACACCCTCACCGACCTTCTTGCCGGTGTCGGAGTCGACGCCCTCCTGGCGGTCCTTGGTGTCGGTCATCGCGGACATGGCCATGTCGTAGCGCTTGGAGCGCAGACCGGTGAGCAGGGTGTCGAAGGTGCCGTTCTCGAACTCGAACGTCACACCGAGCTGCTTGCCCATGGCGGCGGCGAGGTCCGGGTCGATGCCGACCGTCTTGCCGGAGCTGTCCTTGAACTCGACCGGCGCGTACGCGATGTCCGAACCGACCTTGATCACGCCCTTGTCGCGGATCTCCTGCGGCAGCTTGTCGGCCAGTGGGGCCGCGACCTTCGACGCGGTGTCCGTGCTCTCCGAGTCGCCGCCCTCCGTCTGGTCACCGCAGCCGGTGAGGAGCAGGGCGCCTGCGACCGCGATCGCACCGACCGCGGCTAGCCGGGAACGCGCGGCGGTCGTACGACGGGTGGAGCTTGCGGTCATTGTGGGTTCCTCCGGCGGATGGGTGAAGTGCCGATGGGGCGGCAGTTGCCGATGGGTCGACGAGAACACACAGCTTCGGGTGTCGCGACCTCGTGTGATTACGGCATCTTGCCATTCGGACTGGCCCATTCAGGTGACCCGTCATGTCAAAATCGGATAACGGGTGACCCCCGAACCCGACCACTCCGGTACATCACGACCGGACCTTCTACGGGAATATCGGCTTCCGGCCGCAAGATCTCCGGTATGTCTCAGGATGTGGATGTACGGAAGCCGGTACTTGGCGGCCATTGCGGTTTTGTCAAGGGTTTAACGGGCTCTTGTCCCCATATTCGGCCATGAGTCATCTCACCGGCATGTGATCTTCCCGTTACGGACTCGTCGGCGGTGCCCTCCGTCCGGTAAGAAGGTTCTTTACACCCCTCATCCGGGGCTCAGGGCGCGTGTGCGGCGCGCCCGTCGCGTAGCTGCCCGAACGCATCACCGACAGGGCCTGCGCGGTGCCCGCCCGCTCCTCACCAGGAGTGGAACCCACCCTCAAACCATGAAGACTTAAGGGGTCAGACAAAGTGGCAGCGGAGATCGTCAATCCTCGCAGCGACAGCAGTACGGATAAGGAGGGAGGGGCGGAGCCCCTCGATTCCTTCGATCCGGCGTTCGCGCTGCACCGCGGCGGCAAGATGGCCGTGCAGGCCACCGTGCCGGTCCGTGACAAGGACGACCTGTCCCTGGCGTACACGCCCGGCGTCGCGAAGGTGTGCACCGCGATCGCCGAGCAGCCGGAACTCGTCCATGACTACACGTGGAAATCGTCCGTCGTCGCCGTCGTGACCGACGGTACGGCGGTGCTCGGACTCGGTGACATCGGGCCCGAGGCCTCCCTTCCGGTGATGGAGGGCAAGGCGATCCTGTTCAAGCAGTTCGGCGGGGTGGACGCGGTGCCGATCGCGCTCGCCTGCACGGACGTGGACGAGATCGTCGAGACCGTGGTTCGCCTCGCTCCCTCCTTCGGCGGCGTGAACCTGGAGGACATCTCGGCGCCGCGGTGCTTCGAGATCGAGCGCAAGCTCCAGGAGCGGCTGGACATCCCCGTCTTCCACGACGACCAGCACGGTACGGCGGTCGTGACGCTGGCGGCCCTGCGGAACGCCGCGCGGCTGACCGGCAAGACGCTCGCCGAACTCCGGGCGGTCATCTCGGGCGCGGGCGCGGCCGGTGTCGCGATCGCGAAGATGCTGGTCGAGGCCGGTATCGGGGACGTCGCGGTCGCCGACCGCAAGGGTGTCGTCTCCGTCGACCGGGAGGACCTGACGCCGGTCAAGCGCGAGGTCGCCGGGTTCACCAACAAGGCCGGGATCTCCGGGTCGCTCGAGGTGGCGCTGGAAGGTGCGGACGTCTTCATCGGCGTCTCCGGCGGTACGGTGCCGGAGGAGGCCGTCGCCTCCATGGCCGAGGGCGCCTTCGTGTTCGCGATGGCCAATCCGGACCCCGAGGTGCACCCCGATGTGGCGCACAAGTACGCGGCGGTCGTCGCCACGGGCCGGTCGGACTTCCCGAACCAGATCAACAACGTGCTGGCGTTCCCGGGGATCTTCGCCGGGGCGCTGCAGGTGCGGGCGTCCCGGATCACCGAGGGCATGAAGATCGCGGCGGCCGAGGCGCTGGCGGGCGTCGTCGGGGACGACCTTGCCGCGGACTACGTCATTCCGTCGCCGTTCGACGAGCGGGTGGCGCCTGCGGTGACGGCCGCTGTCGCGGCAGCGGCGCGGGCGGAGGGCGTGGCTCGTCGCTGAGGCTCGCTCGGGTGGCCCCGTCCTTCTGGGCGGGGCCATTTTTCTTTGCCCCCCGCCCGCCCGTTCGGGTGGAGGAGCGGCCGCACGGGGTCGTCCTGGCAAGTGGGTATGTGTCACAGGGGTGTGTGGTTCCGTCCGGGCGGGGGCGGAGCCTATCGTCGGGCCCATGTTCGCTGTCTACGCCGCCCGAATCGACCGCGACCAGCCGCTCAACGGCCTGGAGTTGGGGGAGCGCCCCGCCCCCGAGGCCAGGCCCGGCTGGAGTGTCGTCGACGTCAGGGCCGCCTCCCTCAACCATCACGACCTCTGGTCCCTGCGCGGCGTGGGCCTCGCCGAGGACAAGCTGCCGATGATCCTCGGCTGTGACGCCGCCGGCGTCGACCAGGACGGCAACGAGGTCGTCCTGCACTCCGTCGTCGGCCAGACGGGACACGGGGTCGGCCCGAAGGAACCCCGTTCCATCCTCACCGAGCGTTACCAGGGCACGTTCGCCGAACAGGTCGCCGTACCGACCTGGAACGTCCTGCCCAAGCCCAAGGAGCTGTCCTTCGAGGAGGCCGCCTGTCTGCCGACCGCCTGGCTGACGGCGTACCGGATGCTGTTCACCAACGCCGGCGTACGCCCCGGCGACTCGGTGCTCGTGCAGGGCGCCGGCGGTGGTGTCGCCACGGCCGCGATCGCGCTCGGCAAGGCCGCGGGGCTGCGGGTCTTCGCGACCAGCCGGGACGAGGCCAAGCGCAAGCGCGCCCTGGAACTCGGTGCCGTGGAGGCGCTGGAGTCGGGGGCGCGGCTGCCGCAGCGCGTGGACGCCGTGATCGAGACGGTCGGCGCCGCCACCTGGTCGCACTCGGTGAAGTCGCTGCGCCCCGGCGGCACGCTCGTCATCTCCGGCGCCACGAGCGGTGACCGCCCCTCCCATGCCGAACTGACCCGGATCTTCTTCCTGGAGCTGAAGGTCGTGGGTTCCACGATGGGCACCAAGGACGAGCTGGAGGACCTGCTGTCCTTCTGCGCCGCCACCGGCGTCCGCCCCGTCATCGACGAGGTGCTGCCGATGGAGCGCGCCCGCGAGGGCTTCGAACGGCTGGAGTCGGGTGAGCAGTTCGGGAAGGTCGTGCTCACCAACGGCTGAGGTTCCGCCGGTCTGCGGCCGACACCCGTGCTGTGTCAACTTGGGTTGACAGGATCTCGCCTGTCAATCTAAGTTGACATCATGACCGATGCCACGGAACTCGCCGAGCGAGCCGGTGATCGCGACCCACGGGTGGGACTGCGTGCCGTCGCCGCGTTGCGGAAGCTGCTGGAGCAGTTGGAGGCCGTGCAGGTGCGCAGTGCGCGCCATCAGGGCTGGTCCTGGCAGGAGATCGCCGCGGAACTCGGTGTGAGCAGGCAGGCCGTGCACAAGAAGTACGGGAGGCGATGATGTTCGAGCGGTTCACGAAGGACGCCCGTGTCGTGGTGGAGGGCGCCGTCGAGCACTGCGAACGAGTGGGGGCGCAGACCGTCGCCGCGGAGCACCTGCTGCTCGCCCTGCTCGATCACGGGGCCGGCCGGGGCTCGTTCGCGCTGGCCGCGCTCGGGCTGGACGAGCGCCGGGACTCCGTGGTGCGGGCACTGGACGAGGCGCGGCGGCGTGCGGGACTGTCGCAGGCGGACGCCGACGCGTTGGCCGGGTTGGGGATCGACGTCTCGGAGATCGTCTCCCGGGTGGAGGAGGCGCACGGCGTGGGCGCGATGTCCGGCGGCCGGGCGGGCCGGCGCCGGGACGGGGAAAGGGGCTGGTGGGGCGGGCACCGCCCGTTCGGCCGAGACGCCAAGGACGTGCTGGTGAAGTCCCTGCGCATCGCCGTCGCCCGCCGCGAACGCACCATCGGCGACGAACACATCCTCCTCGCCCTGACCGCCGGCCCCGGCGTTCCCGCCGAGGTGCTCGCCGACCACGGCGTCACCCACGAGTCGGTGACACGGGTGATCGGCGGCGGGGGAGAGGCGAAGGCGGGCTGAGCGGTCGGGGCCGCACCCTCGGCCCAGGCGCGCCCATGCCGGAATGTCAGTGGTGGGTCCTACGGTGGGCGGTGTCCACGTCGTTTCCCGGGCGTCCCGGACATCTCGCTGCCGAGGAGCTTCCATGACCGTGTCCGAGCCGGTGCCGATCGCTTTCGTGCGGACGCAGGACGTCGTCCGAGGGGCGGTGACGAAGGTCGGCGGGCAGCCGGTGTGGCTGGCGGAACCGCAGTGGCCGTTGTCGCGCAGGACCGGCGAACCGATGGAGTTCCTCGGGCAGTTCGCCCTGGACGACGGGCGTCTGGCCTATCTCTTCATGACGGACGACGAGGACGGGTTCATCGACGGCACCTACGAGCCGGAGGCCGGGGAGAACGCGCTCGTGATCCAGCCCGACGGCCGCATCCCCGACTTCGTGACGGTGGACGGGCGGGCCGTCGGGCCGAGCGCGGGCACCGACCATCTGCCGCAGCCCTCCACGGACGAGGCCGGTGAGGGTGACGAGGGTGACGAGACCGACGAGACCGACGACGGGGAGGAGGACGGCGACGGGCGGCCGTTGCAGTTCCTCGGCGGACCCGGCATCGAGCCGAACTGGCTCCAGGGCGAGGAACTGCCCGGCGAGGGCTGGCGACTCGTCGCTCAGCTGGACTCCTGCGACCTCCCCTTCGCCGTCAACTTCGGCGACGCCGGCATCGGATACGCCTTCGTCTCGCCGGACGGCAAGGAGGGCCGCTTCCTCTGGCAGTGCTGCTGACGGCTCCTGAGGCACTCGGACGGCAGGCCGCCGATCCCTACGCCTTCGGCGCCCGCAGCAACGCCCCGATGTGTGCCGCCGCCGTCGACAGATGGCGTCGCGCGTCCCGGAGCTGGTCCTGCGTCACCCCGTGGTCGCGGGCCGCGTCGCGGATGTCGTCGCGGAAGCGGTCGAGGAGGCGGTCCAGGTCGCGGGCCGGGTCGCCGCTGGGGGAGTCCTCGTGGGCCCAGGCCGGCTCGTGGTCGGCAGGGAAGTCCTCCGGCGTCGTCGAGTACTCCGGCGTCGGCCTGGCCGCCGTGCCGCGCCCGAAGCCGAGGTCCTTGCCGAACTCCTTGCCGAAGTCCTTCCCGAACTCACCGAACTCCTTGGCGAGTTCCGTCAGGCCCTCGCGCAGCCCCGTCGGCCAGTCCCCCCGCGTGAAGTGGTCCTGCACCTGCCTCTGCACCTTCTGGGCGATGCGCTGCATCTCCTCCTGGGCCTGCTCGTGGGCTCGGTCCTGCGCCTCCTTGGCCTGGCGCCGCGCCCGCTGGGCCTCCTCGCGGGCCCGGCGGCTCTCGTCCTTGGCGCGCCGGGCCTGCTCCTTCCACTCCTGCTTGACCCGCCGCATCTCCTCCTTCGCCGCGCGCCAGGCCTCCTTGTCGGTGTGGTCGGTGAAGTCCCCGGCGTCGCCGTTGACCGTGCCGGTCCTGCGGGCCTCGGTCGCCGCCGCCCTCATCTCGCGCCGCAGATCACCCGCCGCGCCCCGCACGTCGGCGCGGATCTCGGCGGCGAGCTCCGCCACCGACTCACGGATCTCCAGCTCCAGATCGGCCAGTTCACCGCTGCGGTCGGCCAGCTCGGCGCGTCCGGCGTCCGTGATGGCGTACACCTTGCGGCCGCCTTCGGTGGTGTGGGTGACCAGGCCCTCGGCCTCCAGCTTGGCCAGACGCGGGTAGACGGTGCCCGCCGAGGGCGCGTACAGCCCCTGGAAGCGTTCCTCCAGGAGGCGGATCACCTCGTAGCCGTGCCGCGGGGCCTCGTCGAGCAGCTTCAGCAGGTAGAGGCGGAGACGGCCGTGAGCGAAGACGGGGGGCATGTCAGAGCACCTTCTTGTCGGTCGTGCCATCGGCCGGGGCGCTGGACGGAGTTGTGTCCTCGCCCGGACCGGAATCCGAATTGTCCCCCGATGTGGTGTGCTGCTCTTCCGCCGGGGCGGGCCACGGCCCGTCGTCCTCCACGGGCGGGCGGCGCAGCAGCGCGATCGAGCCGGAGACGGTCGTGGCCTTCAGCCGACCGCTGCCCGCGCCGAGGCGCCCGGTGATGCGCTTGGCGCCCCACTGGCCGGTGACCCGCAGGTCCTCGAAGGCGTTGGAGACGGCACCGCTCGCCGTGTTGGCCTCCACCTCAGCGTCCGCCGGATGCGGAAGCCGGATCGCGATCTCGCCCGAGACGCTGGTCAGGGTGATGTCGCTCGGGCCACCGGTCGGGTCGAGGTCGACGATCATCGAGCCGCTGACCGAGTCGGCCTTGACGGAGGAGCCCGCGCCCTCGACCACGGTCAGGTCGCCGGAGACCGAGTTGAAGCGCAGATCGCCGCTGAGCGCCTGGGCCTCCAGGCTCCCGGAGACGGTGTCCGCGCGGACCGGTCCGGCGAGTCCGACGAGCGTGGTGTCCCCGGAGATGCCCTTGACCTCCACGCGCCCCTCGATCCCGGAGAGCACGGCGGCGGCGCTGACGGCGCCGACCTCCACGCGTGTGCCCGCCGGAACCGCCAGCGAGACCTCCGCGCTGCGGCGCCAGCCCTTGCGGTCCAGCCACTTGAGGAAGCCCTTCCAGGGCAGGTCCTCGTAGGCCACCGTGAGCGTGCCGCCCTGCTGGGTGACGATCAGGGGCGGTCCCTCGATCCGGCCGATCTCCAGGCGGGCGGAACCTTCGTCGGTGCCCACCACGTTCACCGTTCCCCCCACGATGCGTACGTGGAGCTCGCTCACGGGCTCGTCGAAGGAGAGCTTCCTGGGCTCGGCGACGGACCATTCGGGCATGGTTCTGACCTCCTCGACCTGCCTGACCGCACGCGGGAAGGACGGGCAGACTCGACACGCCATATCGCGTCTTACGTGATTCACGATATATCGTGGAAGCCGGAAGTCAAGACACCCTTTCCGGTGACCCGACGCGACCGCGCCCTGGATCACGGGGGCGTCCCGCCCCGATCACACGTGTCCCGCCCGGCGGATCTCGACCGTCCTGCCCGGCGCCGCCCACAGCCACCCCCCGTCCGCCCACAGCCACCCCCCCGCGCGCCGGATACGCGCCCCGCCTCCACTGCGCGAACTACGCGGCCCCGCCTCCACTGCGCGAACTACGAGCCCCCGCCTGCTCCGCCGACTGCGGGCCCGCCCCTACTCCTCGTCCTCGTCGTCCAGGCGCGCCAGCCAGGTGGCCAGGCGCTCCACCGGCACCTCGAAGTCCGGGTTCAGGTCGACGAACGTGCGCAGTTGCTCGGCGAGCCACTCGAAGGTGACCTCCTCCTCGCCGCGCCGTTTCTCCAGTTCTTCGATGCCTCGGTCGGTGAAGTACATGCCTTCAGAATATGCGTCACTTGGCGAGTTAACGGCCTCCCCCGGGAGCGGTACGGAAGGCTGGCCTCGTCACACTCCAAGGGTGCGCCGGCCGTGGTCGGCCGACCGGAACGCAAGCTCGTCGGGGGAACGCCATGAGTCACATCCAGGACATCGAACTGCCCAACGGCTTGGTGGTCACCGCCCGGATCGGGAGCGCGGACGCCTACGGCGACCAGGAGGACGTCGGCTTCACGGAGACCGCGCGGGCCAAGGTCGAACAGCTCCACGAGCTGATCACCGGCGTGGGCGGCACGGTGCTCGACGCCGCCCGCGCCGCCGGACCCACCGAGGCCGCCATCACCTTCGGCGTGGAGCTGACCGCCAAGGAGGGACTGGCCGTCGCCGTCCTCGCCCGGGGAGAGGCCAAGGCCTCGCTCCAGGTCACCCTCACCTGGCAGCTCGACCGCCAGGCCGACCCCGCCTCGGAGCCCACCGGCGCATGACCGAGCCGAACGAACGCCTGCACGCCCTGGCCAAGGCCGCCACCGTGCACCTCCTCCCGGCCGGCGACGACGACAAACCCCTGTGGGGCAGCGGCTTCTTCGTGGCCCCGGGTTGGGTGCTGACCGCGGCCCATGTGGTGCGCCAGCACCTGAGGGCGGACCGGGAACTGACCTTCCGGGTGCGGGGCGAGGGCGTCGACGCCGAGGCACGGCTCGCCGAGTGGCTGCTCACCGACCCCGACCGGCCCGTCGTACCACTGGACGAGGACCTGGCCCTGGTGCGCCTGCTCGGGGAGGCCGACGAGCAGCCCCACGAGTGTGTCTGGCTCGCCGACCGGGCCGTACGGCACTCCGGTCCCGTCAAGGTGTACGGCTACTACCCCGAGCCGCCGCACACCCACGCCCGCGCCGTGGACGCCGACATCAACGGCCACGAGGACGGGTACGGCCTGATCATCAGGCCCGACATCGACTTCCCGGCCGGCGTCTCGGGCGGCCCGCTGCTCGACCCGGCCACCGGGGCCGTCGTGGGCCTGGTCAAGTCGCGGCGCAAACAGCAGGACGGTGGGAAGGCGGTCGCGATCGCGGCGCTGCGCCGGTTCGGCGAGACCTACCGCACCGTCATCGCCGCGCACGACCGGTGGCACGGCACGGAGCCGGTCTCCGAGAGCGGGGACAACTGGATCGACCAGCAGTCCGGTCCCGGCGCCGACGGCGGCGCCGGATGGACGCCGGCGGACCGCCGGGAGGCGCTGAACCTGCTGGCCGCGGTGCCCGCGCCCCCCGACGCGCCCACCGTGGAGGCGCTCGCGATCCGCGCCCGCAGCGGCACCAGGTGGCCGGGCCCGCCGCCCGACCTGCGCACCTGGCGCGACGGCTACGGGCTCCTCTACGAGGGCGCGCACCCGCTCGACCCCCTCGCGTTCCTGCGCTACCTGAGGTTCGTCGACGCCTACGTGCGGTCCCGGGGCGAACCGTGCGCCCCGCTCGACGCCTGGATCGAGCGGAGGCTGCGCCGGGACCCGCGCCGCGAGATGCACGCCTTCGTCCGGGACGTGCGGCTCCCGGACGAGCTGTCCGCCGCCCCGGCGGAGCGGACCGACCGCATCGTGATCCCCTACCCCGGTCCCGGTGAGGGCCCCACGGTCGCCGTCCTCCTCGACCCGGTGATCGGCTCGGAGCCCACCCGCTTCTTCTGGCAGATCTGGCTCGACGAGGGCGACGGCACGGGCGAGCCGGAGCTCTACGAGACCGACGACTCCGTCCACGGCCTGCTGCCCGGGGAACTGGTCCAGGCGCTGCGCAGGCCGCTGGGCGACCTGCTGCGGGCCAAGGACCGGCAGAACCGTCCGGTGCCCCTGGAGGTGGCCCTGCCCACCGAGCACCTCGACACCGCGGTGCACCGCTGGCGGTTCGACGACATCGCACAGCTGGACGACGCCGGGCACCTCGGCGCGCGCCGCCGGGTGGTACTGCGCTCCCTCGCGCGCCGTGGAGATCCGGACAAACTGTGGGCCGACCGCTGGCAGGGCATGACCGCCCAGCAGCGCTTCGCCTGCTGGCGCACCCCGCAGCGCGGGGTCGTGACCACGGGCCGCGGCTACCGGGAGGCGGCCTTCGACCGCATCCCCGTGATGTGCCGCCCGGCCGGCCGCGGACCGGGGCGGACCGCGCTGAAACTCGCCCTGGAGAACGGGCACGGCGTCGCCCTCTGGCACATCGACGGCCATGTCACCCGCACCTGCGCCGAGGACTGCGACACCCTCCACGCCAAGGCGCAGGAACTGCTCGGCGGCCTCGGCTCGCTGGCCGAGCTCCCGGACCGGCTGCGGCATCTGCGGCAGGACATCAGCGAGCGCCGCGCCGACCACACCTGGGCCGAACCGCTCGCACTGCTCTACGACGACCCGGGGCGACCGCTCCCCGCCGAGGAGACCGAAACCCTGGACGCGCCCCTGTGAGCACTCCGCCCGCCCGACGCCACCGGCCGACGGGCCCCGGTGGCGGGCGGCCGAAAAGATCGGTGCCGCAGGTCGGATCTGGGTACATTTCGATGGGCCCGTCGTGGGTGTGCGACGCCCCCGTCAGCCAGGACGTGGACCACCACCGACCGTCGACGAGGAGCGCAGCATGAGCGAGTGGTTCGTCTACCAGGGCAACGGGCGCCCGGATCCGGCCGGGATCGACCGGCTGCCCGACCCGCCGCCGTGGCGGTCCTTCGACGCCCCGGTCGTGGCGTACGACGTCCCGGGCCTCGACTCCGCCACCCACCGCAGGCTCGGCGCCGACACCGCGCCGCTGCCGATCCAGGACCCCGAGACCCTCGAACTGGTCAACGCCGCCCTGTACCTGAGGCGCCCGCTGCTGGTCACCGGCGAACCCGGCGTCGGCAAGTCGACGCTCGCGCACTCCGTCGCCCACGAGCTCGGACTGGGCCGGGTCCTGGAGTGGCCCATCGTGAGCCGCAGCGAGCTGCGGGACGGCCTGTACACGTACGACGCCATCGGCCGGCTCCAGGACGCCCAGCTCAGGCGGGCCGGCGAGGACCTCACGCAGCGTGTCCGCCGCCGGCGTTCCGCCGGACCGGAGTCCGAGGACATCGGCCGGTACATCAAGCTCGGCCCGCTCGGCACCGCGCTGCTCGCCGCCGGGCGGCCCCGCGTGCTGCTCATCGACGAGCTGGACAAGAGCGACATCGACCTGCCCAACGACCTCCTGAACGTGCTGGAGGAGGGCAGGTTCCCGATCCCCGAGCTGGAGCGGATCGCCGACCGGACGCCGGTGGTGCGGGTGCTCACCGACGACGGCCGCAAGGTCGAGGTCACGGAGGGGCAGGTGCGCTGCCGCGCGTTCCCGTTCGTCGTCATGACCAGCAACCGCGAGCGTGAGTTCCCCGCCCCGCTGTTGCGCCGCTGCATCCCGCTGGACCTCAAGGCGCCCCGCGACGAACGTCTCGCCGCGCTGGTCCAGGCCCACTTCGGCCAGGACGCCCACGAGGCCCACCACGACATCGTCGACCACTTCACGGAGGCCGAGGCGGACGGCGCGCTGCGCCCCACCGACCAACTGCTCAACGCCATCTTCCTGGCCCAGCACGCCGCCCGGGACGCGGCACGGCGCGAGGAGATCGCGGAGCTGCTGATGCAGCCCCTGGACCGCGGGCCCAGGTAGCGCGATGTCCCCACGGGCCCCCGGCGTCCCCGCCGGCGTCACGAGCGACGCGCTCGCGGCGCTGGTCGCACGCCTGCGCGACGCGGGCGTCGCCCCCGGCGTGGAGGAGCTCGCGGACGCCCTGTGGCTGGCCCGCCACCTGCCCGCCCCCGACCGGCCGCAGGACCCCGCCGCCACCGGGCCCCGGGCCGCGTCCGCACCGGTGGGCGGCGTCGAGCCGGTGTCCGTGCGGGTGGGCCCGGACGGCCCGGTCACCGCGGACGGCCAGGACCGGCGGCCCGACGGCGCCCGGCTGTTCGCCCCCGCCCCCGGAGGCGACGCCACCGGCATCCGGACGGCGCCCGTCAGCGTGCCGGCGGCCCCGGTCCTGCCCGAACCCCTCGCCCTGCAACGCGGGTTACGCCCCCTCCAGCGCTACCGCGCACCGGTGCGCCCCGTGCCGCGCGTCCTCGACGAGCGCGCCACCGCCGAACGGGCCGCCGAGTCCGGGATCGTGCTGCCCGTGCTGCGCACCGAGCGGCGCCGCGAGGCACGGCTGCTGCTCCTGATGGACGTCTCCACCTCCACGGTGGTCTGGCAGCAGGTGCTCGACGAACTGCGCCAGGTCTGCGAGCGGGCCGGCGCCTTCCGCGAGGTACGGGTGCAGTACCTGCACGAGGCCCCCGGCGGCCTCCCCGGCTACGCCGCCGCACCCGAGCGCGTCCGCCCACTGCACGCTCCCGAGCAGCTCAGCGACCCGACCGGACGGCGCCTGACCCTCGTCCTCAGCGACTGCGCGGGCCCCATGTGGCGCAGCGGCCGGATGCAGCGGCTGCTCCACCGCTGGGCGTCGACCGCGCCCGTCGCCGTGGTCCAGCCGTTGCCCCAACGGATGTGGATGCGGACTCATCTGCCCGCCCGGCGCGGCATGCTGCGCCGTCGCGAAGGCCCCGCCGGAACCCTGGAGTTCCGGCCGGACAAGGGGCGCGTCGAGCGGGGCGCGCTGCCCGTGCCCGTGCTGGCGCTGCGCCGGGGCTCGGTTGAGGGCTGGGCCCGGCTGGTGTCGGGCACCACGGGACAGTCGCTGGCCACGGCGGCCGGCTGGGTGCACGCCGACCACGCCGAGTCCCGTGCGCCGGTGCGGGCCGCCGAGGACGTCAGCGGCGCCGAGCGCGTCCGGGTGTTCTGGCGGGCCGCCTCCCCGGAGGCCCGCCGCCTCGCCGTGTACCTGTCGGCGGTGCCGCTGTACCTGCCGGTCATGCAGCTCGTCCAGCACGCCATGCTCGCCGGCAGCGGCCCCGAGGCACTGTCCGAGGTGCTGCTCGGCGGGCTGCTCAGACGCCGCGAGGACGCGGACGACCCGCGTGCCGTGCGCTACGACCTCCTGCCGGGGGTGGCGAGCGAGCTGCGGTCCCGGCTGACCATGGAAGAGGCCCAGCTCCTGTTCAAGCACTGCTCCGAGTACGTGGACCGGAAGTTCGGGCGCAGCGCCCGCAACTTCCCCGCCCTGGCAGGGGCGTTCCTGCGGGGCGCGGTGGATCCGCAGGTACCCGGGCCGCCCGTCGGTCCGGTCGAGGACGAACCGGCCGGGCTGCGCGCGTTCGCCGAGGTCTCGGCCGACGTGCTGCGGGACCTCGGCGCGCGGATCCCGGCGGTCCCCAAGAGGCCCGAGCTCACCGCCGGAGAGCTCCTCGGCAAGGGCAAGGAGGCGATAGGCCGGTTCGAGGGGGCGGGCCTCACCCGCGCCCTCGACGCCGCCGTACGGTACCTGCACCAGGCCCTGGAGGTCTCGGCACCGGACCCGGAGCGGCTGTCCGCCGCCGAGGAACTGGCCAACGCCCTGCTGGTGCGCTGGCGGGTGCGGCGGGTCGGGGACGATCTACGCGACGCCTGGGAGGTGATCAGGGACCCGAACCGCCTCGGGGCCTCCGGGAGCCTCACCCGCGGACTGGTCTGCTGGGCGCTCGCGGGTGAACTGAGCGGCCGCGACCTCGACTTCGAGGGCGTACCCGCCGCCCTGCGGGACTGGGCGCGCGGGGCGGCGGACGGCCGGTACCGGGCCGAGGAGTTCGCCCGCGCGGTGCTGCTGTACGTGGCCGACCGGGACCTGTCCCTGGCGATGCGGGGCGCCGGCTCCTGCCCCGAGGGCCTCAACGGCCCGCGGACCGCCGCGGCGACGCTTCCGTATGTGCGCCGGGCCGTCGCGGAGGCGGGCGTCGACCACCCCGGGGCGCAGGGACCGTACCGGGCGCGCGACGCCGAGCAGTGGTACCTGACGCACCTTCACCGGGCCGTCGACGCGGCCGACGTACGGCTGGCGTTCCCGAGCCGGGAGCGTGCGCAGATCGTACGGGGGCAGCTGCTGCTGGACCTGGCGCGCCAGTACGCCGGGGAAGGGCGGGTTCGCACTTCCCGGCCGCTGCCGGAGCGAGCCGCCGAACTGGCGTTGCGCGCCATGGACGACTTCCAGGGCGCGGCCCGCACCAAGCGCGTCCTGTCGGACGAGGAGCGCTGCCGGACGTGGCTGGCGGTGGCGTCGGCCACCGAACTCGCCCGGCCCGCGAACGACGAGGGCCGGGAGCGGCAGACGCTGTACGCCCTGGACCAGGCGCTGCGGGCCGCCGGCGAGGACCTGGCGCTGCGGCGCGAGTGCTACGCGCGCTCGGCGCGGCTCTACCGGGCCGCCTACCGGCGGACCCGTGACGCCGCCCGGCTGGACCACGCCGTCGAGGCGTGGGCGCAGGCCGAACGGCTGCTGGGCGCCGACGATCCCGACCGCAGCGACCTGCTCTTCGAGTACGGCACGGCCCTGATGGACAGGGGCGTGGCGAGGAAGTCCGCCGACGACGCCGCCCGGGCCGTCTCCGTACTGCGTACCGCCCTCCAGGACACCCCGCCCGGCCACTCCGGCCTCGCCGGACGCTGGTCCGGCCTGGGGCAGGCCCACTACCGGCGCTACGACATCAAGCGGGTGCTGTCCGACCTCTACGAGGCCGAGTGGACGATCGGCGAGGCCCTGCGCAGCTCCGAGGAGCCCGCGTTCCTCGCGGACCACTGGCGGCTGCGCGCCTCCATGCTGGCGCTGCTGCACCACCGCACGGACACCCTCACGCATCTGCACCGGGCGATCGAGGCCTACGGGCGCGCCGCCGAGCACGCCGAGGAGGCGGGCCTGGACGACGTACTGGCCGAGGCCCGACGGCAGCGCGCCCAGCTCGGTGAGCGACTCGGCCGCAGCCTTCGTACCGCGGGCCCCGAAGCGGCCCCGGAGTGACCGGAAGGGCCCGGCCCCGAGTTCTGGGAACTCGGGGCCGGGCCCTTCCGTGAGCCGATGCGCGTACGCACCGACGCTCAGAGGCTCACGCCTCGAACACCTCGCGCACCAGCTGCTCCTGCTCCGCCTGGTGCCGCTTCGCGGAACCCACCGCGGGGGACGAGCCGTGCGGCCGCGAGATGCGGCGCAGGCGCTCGCCGTGCGGGACGTCCGCGCCGACCGCCAGGTCCAGGTGGTCGATCAGGTTGAGCGCGATGAACGGCCAGGCACCCTGGTTCGCCGGCTCCTCCTGGGCCCACAGGTACTTCTCGGCGTTCGGGTACTTCTTGATCTCCGCCTGGAGCTCCGCGCCCGGCAGCGGGTACAGCCGCTCGATGCGGATGATCGCCGTGTCCGTGACGCCGCGCTTGACCCGCTCGGCCTCCAGGTCGTAGTAGACCTTGCCCGCGCAGAAGACGACCTTCTTCACCGCGGCCGGGTCCACCGACGCGTCGCCGATGACCGGGCGGAAGCCGCCCGTGGTGAACTCCTCCGCCTTCGACGCGGCGGCCTTCAGGCGCAGCATCGACTTCGGCGTGAAGACGACCAGCGGCTTGTGGTGCGGGTTGTGCACCTGCCACCGCAGGAGGTGGAAGTAGTTCGACGGGGACGTGGGCATCGCGACCGTCATGTTGTTCTGGGCGCAGAGCTGGAGGAAGCGCTCCGGGCGGGCGGACGAGTGGTCCGGGCCCTGGCCCTCGTAGCCGTGGGGGAGGAGCAGCGTCACACCGCTCGTCTGGCCCCACTTCTGCTCCGCCGACGAGATGAACTCGTCCACGACCGTCTGCGCACCGTTGACGAAGTCACCGAACTGAGCCTCCCACAGCACGAGTGCGTCGGGGCGGGCCAGCGAGTAGCCGTACTCGAAGCCCATCGCCGCGTACTCGGACAGCAGGGAGTTGTAGACGTTCAGGCGTGCCTGGTCCTCCGACAGGTACTGCAGCGGCGTGTACTCCTCGCCGGTGCTGCGGTCGATGATGACCGCGTGCCGCTGGCCGAAGGTGCCGCGCTGGGAGTCCTGGCCCGCGAGGCGGACCGGGACGCCCTCCAGGAGCAGCGAGCCGAAGGCGAGGGTCTCGCCCATGCCCCAGTCGATCGTGCCGTCCTCGACCATCGACGCCCGGCGCTGCAGCTGCGGCAGCAGACGCGGGTGGACGGTGATGTGGTCGGGGATGTTGACCTGGGACTCGGCGATCCGCTTGACGATCTCCGAGGAGACGGAGGTGTTCACGGCGACCGGGAACTCGGCCTGCGCGTCCGGGGTCTCCACCGTCGCCGGCTGCGAGGTGGCCTCGCGGACCTCGGTGAAGACCTTCTCCAGCTGGCCCTGGTAGTCCTGGAGCGCCTGCTCGGCCTCCTCCAGGGTGATGTCGCCGCGACCGATGAGGGACTCGGTGTACAGCTTGCGCACCGAGCGCTTCTTGTCGATCAGGTCGTACATCAGCGGCTGGGTGAAGGCCGGGTTGTCCGACTCGTTGTGACCGCGGCGGCGGTAGCAGATGAGGTCGATCACCACGTCCTTGTTGAACGCCTGGCGGAACTCGAAGGCCAGCCGCGCGACGCGGACCACGGCCTCCGGGTCGTCGCCGTTCACGTGGAAGATCGGCGCCTCGATCATGCGGGCCACGTCGGTGGCGTACATCGAGGAGCGCGAGGACTCGGGCGCCGCGGTGAAGCCGACCTGGTTGTTGATGACCACGTGGACCGTGCCGCCGGTGCGGTAGCCCCGCAGCTGCGACATGTTCAGGGTCTCGGCCACCACGCCCTGGCCCGCGAAGGCCGCGTCGCCGTGGATCGCCACCGGCAGGACCGTGAAGTCCGTGCCGCCCTTGTTGATGATGTCCTGCTTGGCGCGGGCGATGCCCTCCAGGACCGGGTCGACCGCCTCCAGGTGCGAGGGGTTCGCGGCCAGCGAGACCGTGATCTGCTCGCCGTCCAGGCCCGTGAAGGTGCCCTGGGCGCCCAGGTGGTACTTCACGTCGCCGGAGCCGTGCATCGACTTCGGGTCGAGGTTGCCCTCGAACTCGCGGAAGATCTGCGCGTAGGACTTGCCGACGATGTTGGCCAGCACGTTCAGGCGGCCGCGGTGGGCCATGCCGATGACGACCTCGTCCAGGCGGGACTCGGCCGCGCTGTCGATGACCGCGTCCAGCAGCGGGATGACGGACTCGCCGCCCTCCAGGGAGAAGCGCTTCTGGCCGACGTACTTCGTCTGCAGGAAGGTCTCGAAGGCCTCCGCCGCGTTCAGGCGGCGCAGGATGCGCAGCTGCTCCTCGCGCTCCGGCTTGGTGTGCGGGCGCTCGATGCGGTCCTGGATCCACTTGCGCTGCTTGGGGTCCTGGATGTGCATGAACTCGATGCCGGTGGTGCGGCAGTACGAGTCGCGCAGCACGCCGAGGATGTCGCGCAGCTTCATCAGGGACTTGCCGGAGAAGCCGCCGACCGCGAACTCGCGCTCCAGGTCCCACAGGGTGAGGCCGTGCTCGGTGACGTCCAGGTCGGGGTGCTTGCGCTGGCGGTACTCCAGCGGGTCGGTGTCGGCCATCACGTGGCCGCGGACCCGGTAGGAGTGGATCAGCTCGAAGACGCGGGCGGCCTTGGTGACGTCGTCGTCGTGGCTGGCGTCGATGTCCTTGAGCCAGCGGACCGGCTCGTAGGGGATGCGCAGCGCCTCGAAGATGTCGTCGTAGAAGCCGTTCTCGCCGAGCAGCAGGTTCGCGACCTGGCGGAGGAACTCGCCGGAGGCGGCGCCCTGGATCACCCGGTGGTCGTAGGTCGACGTGAGCGTCATGACCTTCGAGATGCCGAGCTTGTTCAGGGTGTCCTGGGAGGTGCCCTGGAACTCCGCCGGGTAGTCCATGGCGCCGACGCCCATGATCACCGACTGGCCGGGCATCAGGCGCGGGACGGAGTGGACGGTGCCGAGGCCACCGGGGTTGGTCAGGGAGACCGTCACGCCGGTGAAGTCGTCCATCGTGAGCTTGCCGTCGCGGGCGCGGCGGACGATGTCCTCGTAGGCCTGCCAGAACTCGAAGAAGTTCAGCGTCTCGGCCTTCTTGATCGCCGCGACGACCAGCTGGCGGTCGCCGTTCGGCTTGACCAGGTCGATGGCGAGACCGAGGTTGACGTGCGGCGGCTTGACGAGGATCGGCTTGCCGTCCTTCTCGCCGAACGACCAGTTCATCGCCGGCATGGCCTTGATGGCCTGCACCATCGCGTAGCCGATCAGGTGCGTGAAGGAGATCTTCCCGCCCCGGGCGCGCTTCAGGTGGTTGTTGATGACGATGCGGTTGTCGAAGAGCAGCTTCACAGGGACCGCGCGGACCGAGGTGGCCGTCGGCAGCTCCAGCGAGGCGTTCATGTTCTTCGCGACGGCGGCGGCCGGCCCGCGCAGCGTGACCAGCTCGGGGCCTTCCGGGGCCCCGGCGGCAGGCTCGGCGGTCCTGGCCTTCGGCTGCGGCGGCTTGGCGGCGGCCGGGGCGGGAGCCGGGGCCGGGGCCTTCGGCTGCGCGGGGGCCTGAGCCGGCGCGGCAGCGGCGGGCTCAGGGGCGGCGGGAGCCGCGGGTGCGGCCGGGGCCGCCGGAGCGGGCTGGGCGGGCGCCTGAACCGTGCTGGTGGTCTCCGCGGCCCCCGCGGCCGCGGGGGCCGCCGGCGCCGGGGTGGCAGTCCCCCCCGGCTTGTAGTCGGCGAAGAAGTCCCACCAGGCGCGGTCTACCGAATTCGGGTCCTGGAGGTACTGCTGATAGATCTCGTCGACGAGCCACTCGTTCGGACCGAACGCGGCAGCGGGATTCTTGCCCGCTTGGTCTGCGTCGGTCGAGATGCTCGATGCGTTACTGGGGGACTGTGGCGACACGGCGGCAACCGCCCTCTTCCGCTTCACAAGGTGATGGACAGCGGGAATCAAGGCTACGCCTCCCTGACCGTGAAGGTCAGGCCAGGTCCGTTCAACGTCGCGCACATCACATCGAAGGGCGTGTTTCGGGGATTGAAATGGCGGGAAACAAGCGTGGTTCCGTTGCGAAAGGGGTGCGACGACCCGGGCCCGGCGCGTACGCGGCGCGGGCCTCTGCCTGATCACACGTGTCCTGCTGTGCGGACGCCCGCGGATCTTGTGGCTCCGCTTCGAACTTTACGTCAACTTGGCACAGAAGGCAGGCCCGGAAGGGTGATAAGAATCCGGCAACCCCGCTCGGATTCGGCCACTCCGATCCTGCCGCCGTGCAGATCCACCGCCCAGCGGGCGATCGCCAGGCCGAGGCCGGTGCCGCCGTCGCTGCCGGGGCCGTGCGGCCGGCTGACCGACCCCCGGTTGAAGCGCTCGAAGACCCGGTGCCACTCCGAGCGCGGAATGCCCGGACCTTCGTCCAGGACCTCCAGCTCCAGCGACTCCGGCAGCGACCCGCGCCGCGCCTTCACCGTCACCCGGCCGTGCGGGGGGCTGTGCTTGACCGCGTTGTCGATCAGGTTGACGACGACCTGGTGGATCCGCTCCGGGTCGGCGTGCGCGGTCAGCTCCGGCGGGGACACGTCGAGGTGCAGATGGACGTCCGTACGGGTGTGGCTGCCCGAGCCGGAGGCCATGCCCGCGCGCGCGGAGGCGACCATGTTGGCCTCCTTCAGCACCCCGGACAGATACGGCCACACCTCGAAGCGCCGCTGCTTCAGCGGTACGACGCCGTTGTCCAGGCGGGACAGGTCGAGCAGCGTCTCGACGAGACGCCCCAGCCGCTCGGTCTGCTTCAGGGCCGTGCGCATGGTCTCGGGGTCGGCCCGCGTGACGCCGTCCACGATGTTCTCCAGCACGGCGCGCAGCCCCGCGATCGGGGTCCGCAGCTCGTGCGAGACGTTGGCCACCAGCTCCTTGCGCTGGCGGTCCTCGGCCTCCAGGTCGTCGGCCATGCGGTTGATGGTGACGGCCAGGTCGCCCAGCTCGTCCCAGCGGTTCTCGCGCACCCGGCGTGTGTAGTCGCCGTGCGAGATCGAGCGGGCCACGGCGTTCATCTCGTCCAGCGGCGAGGTGAGCGAGTGCGCCACGAACTGCGTTATCAGCAGTGTGGCGATCATGGAGAACACCGTGATGAAGCGGAGCTCCGTCTCGGTGCGCAGGGCGATCATCATCAGGCCGGTGGTGATCAGCACCGAGATGACGACCAGCGCGCCCAGCTTTGTCTTGATCGAGAACGGGCGTACGCCGCCCCAGGGCTCCCCGGGGCTCCTCCGTGCGGCCGACCGCCCTTCGCTCATGGCGTCGGTGTCTCCAGCGCGTAGCCCACGCCGTGCACCGTGCGGATCCGCTCGGCGCCGATCTTCCGGCGCAGCGCCTTGATGTGGCTGTCGACGGTCCGGGTGCCGGAGGCGTCCGCCCAGTCCCACACCTCGGCCAGCAGCTGCTCCCGGGAGAGCACCGCGCGCGGGGTGTTCGCCAGGCAGACGAGCAGGTCGAACTCGGTGGGCGTGAGGTGGACGTCCTCGCTGCGCACCCGCACCCGGCGCTGCGCGTGGTCGATCTCCAGCTCGCCGAGGCGCAGGATGCCGGTGCGCGGCGTGGCGGCCGCGACCGCGGCCCGCTCCACCCGGCGCAGCAGCACGTGCACGCGCGCGGCCAGCTCACGCATGGAGAAAGGCTTCGTCATGTAGTCGTCGGCGCCGACGCCGAGGCCCACCAGCATGTCGGTCTCGTCGTCGCGCGCGGTGAGCATCAGCACCGGCACCGGCCGCTGGGCCTGCACACGACGGCAGACCTCCAGGCCGTCGAAGCCCGGCAGCATGATGTCGAGGATCAGCAGATCGGGCTGCCAGGCCTCGGCCGTGTCGACGGCGGCCGGACCGTCGCCGGCCGTCTGCACTAGAAATCCCTCGGCACGCAGGCGGGCCGCGATGGCGTCGACGATCGTCGGGTCGTCCTCGACCACCAGAACCCTGCGCTGTGCGCCCGGGGTGGCCGCCGCCGTGCCGTTCTGGGAGGTGTGTGTCTGCTCCATCGCCCGCCCCTGAAGTGTGCTTTCCGGAATCCGTGGGGTGATCCCATGACTGCGATTGACGCTTGAATGGTCGGCGTCAGGCAAGCAGGGTACGGGGAGTCAGCGCAGCTCGGCTATTCAGGTCGGACGCCGAGGTGCACGACGTCGGGAACGCCCCGGGCAACCGGGATCTCTTCGGTACGCACATGCCGGAAACCGGCATTCCGCAAGGTTCCTTCAAATTCCGGGGAGGGTTTCGCCGACCACACGGCGAGTACCCCGTCTGGTCTCAACACCCGTGCGCAGCCTGCGAGTCCGGCGTTCGAGTACAGCCCTGAGTTGGTTTCCGTGACGGTCCAGTCGGGCCCGTTGTCGATGTCCAGGCACAGCGCGTCGAACGTGTCGGAAGTCTCATTGACGTAGGCGATCAGATCCGCTTCGACGATCCGTGTGCGGGGGTCGGCAAGCGTTTTGCCCGAAACCGTGGAAAGCGGGCCCGCGCGGTGCCAGTCGATGACCGCGCGTTCCCGCTCGACCACCGTGATCCGGCCCCAGCGTGGGTTGCCTCCGGCATGTGCGAGCGAGAATCCGACGCCGAGGCCGCCGATCAGTACCTCCGGGTCGGGGCGGTCGTCGAGGGCGTCGAGTGCCGCGTCGACCAGCAGCCGTTCCGAACGTCCGTCGGAGGTGTCCATCAGGAAGCAGCCGTTGGCGATGATCTGCAGCAGCGCCCCGTGCCGCCGCAGCACGACCTCGCCGTACGGGCCCTCACGACGGTCCAGGACTTCGGGGGTGTCGTAGGTGGTGGGCATCGGCCCATCCTGGCACTTCTCTGACGGAACGTTGACGGAATTGAAGAGACCCCGTGTGCAGGAGAGACCTCTCGGGAGGGAGGGGATCCCTCTGCACCCAGGAACCTCCTTGATCGCTCACAGCGAACGCCGCCAGGGGAACAATGTGCCGCGTCCGAGCATTGAGTCGGCATAGCTCAACTTGACTGCCGAAGGGGAGATCATGGCTTCGACGTCCACACCGCTCACTCTGCCCGTGCTGCCGCTCGACGGCGAGGTCGTCCTGCCCGGCATGGTGGTCCCGCTGGACCTGAGCGACGCAGATGTCCGGGCGGCGGTGGAGGCCGCGCAGGCGGCTGCCCGTGCCGCGTCCGGAAAGCCGAAGGTCCTGCTGGTGCCGCGCAACGACGGCGCCTACGCGAGCACGGGTGTGCTCGGCACGGTCGAGCAGGTCGGGCGGCTCGCCGACGGTGACCCGGGCGCTCTGATCAGGGGCCGGAGCCGGGTGCGGATCGGCGCCGGTACCACCGGGCCGGGAGCGGCGCTGTGGGTCGAGGGGACCAGCCTCGACGAGAACGTGCCGGACCCCTTGCCCGGGCACGTGACAGAACTGGTCAAGGAGTACAAGGCGCTGGCCTCCGCATGGCTGAAGAAGCGCGGTGCCTGGCAGGTCGTCGACCGCGTGCAGGCCATCGACGACGTGTCCGCCCTCGCCGACAACTCGGGGTACTCGCCCTTCCTGACCCTCGACCAGAAGATCCAGCTGCTGGAGACCGCCGACCCCGTCGCGCGCCTCAAGCTCGCCACCCAGCAGCTGCGCGACCACATCGCGGAGCAGGACGTCGCCGAGACGATCGCCAAGGACGTCCAGGAGGGCGTCGACAAGCAGCAGCGGGAGTTCCTGCTGCGGCGTCAGCTGGAAGCCGTCCGCAAGGAGCTGCGCGAGCTGAACGGCGAGCAGGAGGGCGAGGAGTCCGACGACTACCGGGCCCGTGTCGAGGCCGCCGACCTGCCCGAGAAGGTCCGTGAGGCCGCGCTCAAGGAGGTCGACAAGCTGGAGCGGTCCTCCGACCAGTCCCCCGAGGGCTCATGGATCCGCACCTGGCTCGACACCGTGCTCGAACTGCCGTGGAACGAGCGGACCGAGGACGCGTACGACATCCAGGGCGCGAAGGCCGTGCTGGACGCCGAGCACGCGGGCCTGGAGGACGTGAAGGAGCGGATCACCGAGTACCTGGCGGTGCGCAAGCGGCGTGCCGAGCGCGGGCTCGGGGTCGTCGGCGGGCGGCGCGGCGGCGCCGTGCTGGCCCTGGTCGGCCCGCCGGGCGTCGGCAAGACGAGCCTCGGCGAGTCCGTGGCCCACGCCATGGGGCGGAAGTTCGTCCGTGTCGCCCTCGGCGGCGTGCGCGACGAGGCCGAGATCCGCGGGCACCGGCGTACGTACGTCGGCGCGCTGCCCGGCCGGGTCGTCCGCGCCATCAAGGAGGCCGGGTCGATGAACCCGGTCGTGCTGCTCGACGAGATCGACAAGGTGGGGTCCGACTTCCGGGGCGACCCCGCCGCGGCCCTGCTGGAGGTCCTGGACCCCGCGCAGAACCACACCTTCCGCGACCACTACCTCGAAGTCGAACTCGACCTTTCCGACGTCGTCTTCCTGGCCACCGCGAACGTGCTGGAGGCCATCCCGGAGGCCCTGCTCGACCGGATGGAGCTGGTCCGCCTCGACGGGTACACCGAGGACGAGAAGGTCGTCATCGCCCGCGACCACCTGGTGCCGCGACAGCTGGAGCGCGCCGGGCTGGAGAAGGACGAGGTGACCCTCGACGAGAGCGCGCTGCGCAAGCTGGCGGGCGAGTACACCCGCGAGGCGGGCGTGCGCAACCTGGAGCGGTCCGTCGCGAGGCTGCTGCGCAAGGTGGCGGCCCAGCACGAACTGGGCGAGCGGAAGCTGCCGTTCACCGTCACCGACGAGCACCTGCGCGACCTGATCGGCCGGCCGCACCACGTCCCCGAGTCCGCCCAGGACCCGGCGGAGCGGCGCACGGCGGTGCCGGGTGTCGCGACCGGCCTCGCGGTCACGGGCGCCGGTGGTGACGTGCTGTTCGTCGAGGCGTCGCTGGCCGACCCCGAGACGGGCGCGGCGGGCCTGACGCTGACCGGTCAGCTGGGTGACGTGATGAAGGAGAGCGCGCAGATCGCCCTGTCCTTCCTGCGCAGCCACGGCGCCGAGCTGGAGCTGCCGGTCGCCGACCTCAAGGACCGGGGCGTGCACATCCACTTCCCGGCGGGCGCGGTGCCGAAGGACGGCCCGAGCGCGGGCATCACCATGACGACCGCGCTGGCCTCACTGCTCTCCGGCCGCCTGGTCCGCACGGACGTGGCGATGACCGGCGAGGTCTCGCTGACCGGCCGGGTGCTGCCCATCGGCGGGGTGAAGCAGAAGCTGCTCGCCGCGCACCGGGCGGGGGTCACCACCGTGATCATCCCCAAGCGCAACGAGCCCGACCTGGACGACGTGCCGGCGGAGGTGCTGGACAAGCTCGACGTCCACGCCGTCACCGACGTCCGCCAGGTCCTGGAGCTGGCGCTGTCGCCGGCCACGAACGGCGCGGTGCCGGAGGTTCCGGTCGCGGCGTGACGGGCGCGACCGGAAAGGCGAGGCCCGGGTCTCCTGAGGGAGGCCCGGGCCTTCGCCGTGCGGCGGCCGTGGTCCTCCGCGCCCGAGCCGGTCCAGGTCCACTCCGGGTGACCGTCGGGGGGCCCGGCGGCTGCCGTCGGCCCGCGCCTGCGAAATACTGGCAGTGCTGCGGTGACGACCGCCGTCGGCGGCAGGTTTCACGACCAGGAAAACGGATCAGGGTGCTGACGTGCACGAGGGTGGAAACGACGGCAGACATCACGGCGAGGCGGATGCGTCGCGAAGTGGTGTGGACCAGGAGTTCCTGGAGCTGGAGCGCGAACTGACGGTGTTCCTGCGGCGGGCCCGCGCCAACCAGGGCGAGATGGCCCGCGAGGTCCACCCCGACCTGGAGTCGGCGGCGTACGGACTGCTCGTGCGCCTGGACGAGTGCGGTCGGCAGCGGGCCACCGACCTCGCCGCCTACATCGGGGTGGGCAAGGCCACCATGTCGCGTCAGCTGCGCGCTCTGGAGGACCTGGGGCTGGTGGCCCGTGAACCGGATCCGGCGGACGGCCGGGCCTGGCTCGTGCACCTCACCGAGGAGGGGCGCACCCGGGTGCAGCGGGTCCGTGTGGCCCGCCGCGCCCGTTACGTCAGCAAGCTCGACCACTGGGACCGCCGCGAGGTGGCCGAACTGGCGCGGCTGCTGCACCAGTTGAACTCCGGGATGGAGAAGTAGCGCGGGCGCTCACAGCTCCGCGTAGACGACCGTCGCGTCGTCGTGGGTCTTGCTGCGGCCCAGATACGTCCGCTCCTCGCGGTCGGCGGACTCCAGCGTCCGTACCCGGTCGACCAGGGCCTCGGCGCCCTGCTTGCGGACGACGGCGAACAGGTCCGCCCAGTCGCCCTCCCGGAAGGTCTCCGTCCACCGGCTCGCGCCGTCCGTCAGCGCGGCCAGCGCCCGCACCCGGGCGCGCGGCAGCACCCCGGTCACCGCCCGCGCGGCCACCGACGGATCCGCGGCGGCGGTGAAGAAGCCGCCCTCCTTGTTGCGGACCGTCGCGTCGACCAGGGCGTCGGTGGCCAGGGTCGCCCGGGGAAGCCTGGCCAGACGGTCGTCGAGGCACGGGGTGACCAGACCGTCGGGGGACTCCACCAGGAGGGCCGAGTCGGAGAGGACCAGGTACTCGACGGTCTCCTGCGACCAGCGGGCGAGGACCACGGTTGCCTGTGGGGTTCGCGGGTGAGAAAGGTCACAGGTTTCCCGGTGTGCCTCGGCGGTGCGCGCAATGGCACGGGCAAGGGCGTCGGACAGGGGAACATCCGGGAGCGAAACGGTCAGTTCGGTCAGGGCCCCGCCCAGACGCGCGGTGTACCAGGGAACGGAATGCAGACAGCCGGTGCCGTCCCTCGGTGGGGTCACTCCGTCCAGCACCACGAGGGAACCGCCCTGTCCGCAGACGGGTAGTCCGACGCTGGCGAAGTCCTCGTTGGGGCGGGCCGGGTCGCCCGGCAGGGAGAGAAGTTCCGTGCGCATCCAGCCAGTCTGCACGAGCCCTTCACAGCGTCCGCGAAAGGGTGGCAAGGATCGCCGAATCACCGTAGTGCCGCAGGTCAGCCGCCGGATTTGGGTTGGAATGGCGGAGTCCGGGAACACGTGGCGGCGAATACTGCCAAAGCCCGCCGTCGACGTCCAACCGGCCCGCCGGGTGGCGCCGACGCAAGCGCCGGAGGAACTTGCCCGCCAACTCCCCTCCGAGGTTCACTCCTTCGGGTGGCCGGTCAGGTGATGTCCGATGACCGACCACCGGCACTGGGAGGGTCGGGGACCGTACGTACCGGGTGGTGTGCACACCAGTTGACGGGGCGTCACCCGGGCCCATGGGTACACGAGTCAGGAATGCGAGCACCGGTGCAGAAGACGCGGCCTCGGCGCACAGGCAAGCAGACGGCCTCCGAGGGGAGCGCGGAGCGCACCTCGGTCGGCAAGGGCCGTAAGACCCACGTGCGCAACCGGCTCATCGTGGCCGTGGCGGTCGTGGCCGCCGCCATCGCCGGCGCGGGCACCCCCTCGGTGATCGCCGCCTCCGGGCAGTTGAGCGACAGCCAGGACCTGGTGACCCTGGGCGGGCAGACGCAGGACGCCCTCGCCCTCGCCCACTCCCTCGCGGACGAGCGGGACGAGGTCACCTCCTACATCGCGGCCGGCCGGCCGAAGGCCAAGGCGCCCTCGGAAGAGCGCAGCGCGCGGGTGGACCGGCAGGTCGAGGAGCTGCGCGCCAACACGGACACCCCGGCCGGGCTGCGCTCGGACCTGGACGGCATCGCCGGCGTGCGCAGGGCGGCGCTCACCGGGCAGAGCGGCGCTCTCGAAGCGCACGAGGCCTACTCCGAGGCCATCGCCGAACTCCACCGGCTCGCCGAGGACCTGGCCGAACAGCTCCCGCCCCGCGCGGGCTCCGGCGCACACGCCCTCGCCGAACTCGACACCGCCGTCCAGCAGGCCGCCGCCACCCGGGGCCTGCTCCTGGCCGCCCTCAGCGTGCCCAGCAGCACCGAGTCGGTCTACGACCCCGTCACCGGCCTCACCACCGAGACCAGCGTCTCCTCCGAGGCCGACAGCAAGCGGCGCGCCGCCCTCACCGCCGCCGCCCAGCAGGCCCGGGTGCGTTCCGATGCCGCGCTCGCCGACTTCCACGACACCGCCACCAAGGCGGCCCGCGGGACCTACGACTCCACGGTCACCGGCCCCGAGGTCAACTCGGCCGACAAGTACCTCGCCGACCTCACCGACCAGCCCACGCTCACCGACGCGGACCTCGGCATCGGTGCCGACAAGCTGAACGCCGCCCTCACCGCCCGTATCGACCTGATGCGCGGCGTCGAGTCCTCTCTCTACGAGCGCCGCACCACCGGTCTCGAGCAGCTGCGCGACGACGACGTCACCGCGCTGGAGATCCGCATCGCGATCCTCGGCGCCCTGATGCTGCTCGCCGTCGGCGTCGCCACCGGCATGGCCCGCGGCCTCACCCGCCCGCTCGCCGTGCTGCGCCTCGGCTCCGCCCGGCTCGCCGCCGCCGAGAACCCGGCCACCGAGGAACCGGTCAAGTTCACCGGGCGCAACGACGAGTTCGCCCAGGTCGTCCGGTCCGTCAACGCCCTGCACGCGCACGCCGCCGGTCTGCACGAGCGGATCACCACCCTGGAGTCCGACCGCAAGCACCTGGTCGGCCAGCGGCAGAGGATGGCCGACGCCCGCGCGGAGCTGCGCTCCGAACTCGCCGACTCCGCCGCCCAGCTGGACCGGCTGCGCGACAGCATCGGCGGCACCTTCGTCAACCTCGCGCTGCGCACCCTCGGCCTGGTCGAGCGCCAGCTCGGCGTCATCGAGACCCTGGAGGAGCGCGAGCAGGACCCCGAGCGGCTCGCCACCCTCTTCAAGCTCGACCACTTCGCCACCGTCATGCGCCGGCACAGCGAGAACCTCCTCGTGCTGGCCGGCACCGAGCACGTCCAGCAGCACGCGGGCCCGGTCCCGATGGTCGACGTCGTAAGGGCCGCGGTCAGCGAGATCGAGCGGTACGAGCGGGTCCGGATCACCGCGCTGCCGCCGCACGCGCACATCGCCGGGTTCGCCGCGGACGACCTGTCCCACCTGCTGGCCGAACTCATGGAGAACGCCACGTCGTTCTCCCCGCCCGACCTGCCCGTCGAGGTCTCCGGCTGGCTGCTGGAGAACGGCGAGGTGATGCTCTCCGTCCAGGACGAGGGCATCGGCATGACCGACGAGCGGATGACCCGGCTCAACGCCCGGCTCAGCGACTTCGACCCCGAGGCGCCGTACGACCAGGAGGGCGCCGACGGTCTCGGGCTCGGCCTCTACGTCGTCGCCCGGCTCGCCCACCGGCACGGGGTGCGCGTCCAGCTGCGCGAGCAGAAGCAGGGCGGTATCGCCGCCGTCGTGGTCCTGCCGCAGTCGCTGTTCGCCGAGGCCCCGGCCGCGGCGGTGCCGTCCCCCGCGCCCGCCTCCGTCGCCGAGGGTGCGCAGGGCTTCTCCCTGCCCGGTGCCGACGCGGAGGCCAACTCCAACGTTCTGCACGGCCGCTCGGAGAACGGCGACCCGCTGGTGGCGCTGGCCGAGCGCGCGGTACGGGCCCAGGAGCCGGCCGTCGACCGGGGGATTCCGGAGTCCCCGGCCGAGACCACGATGGAACTCCTGCTCCCGGAGCAGCTGAGCGAGCCGGTCACGGACCGGCCCACCGGCGAGGACCAGGGCACCGGTCAGGGCCGCGAGGCGAAGGCCGGACCGGGCCGCGTGGCGGACCAGGACCGGGAGGTGCCGGCGCAGCCGGGATCGGCTGCACGGCCGCGCCCGGCGGCGGACCCGCCGCAGGACCGGCCGGCTCAGCCGGACCCGGAGGCCGCCTCGCGCCCGGCGGCGGACGGCGGGCCGGACACGTCGGTCCGACGGGCCCCGGAAACCGATCGTCGCCCGGAGGCCGCCTCGCGCCCGGCGGCGGACGGCGGGCCGGACCGCTCGGTCCAGCGGGCTCCGGAGGCCGACCTGCGCCCGGAGGCCGTCTCGCGTCCCGAGGCCGACTGGCGGCAGGATTCGTCCGCCGAGCAGCAGATTGACGCGGGCAGGCCTCCGCAGTGGCGGGACCCGGGCGCCGAGCCCGCCCCGCTGGACGAGCTGTCCCGGGCCAGGCAGGCCCACCCGGACTCCGCACCGGCCGCGCCCCCCGCCGCCCACGACCCCTACGCCATAGGCCCCGACGCCCACGAGCGCACCCCCGACGAGGGGGACGAGCCCGAGCGCGTCACCGACAAGGGGCTGCCCAAGCGCACGCCGAAGATCAACGCGCCCGCGTCGGCGCCCCGGCCCCGCAGCGGTTCCATCGACGCCGACGCCCTGCGCCGCCGCCTGGGCGGCTTCCGCCAGGGTGCCGCGGCCGGCCGGCGTGACGTCGAGGCCGAGATCGCCGGGCGGACCGGCCAGGCGGAGTCCCCGTCCGGCCCGGCGCCGGAGGCGACGCACGAGACCAGGACCCGTGACGCGGCGGCGCCCGGCGCGCCCGCCCGCGACGCCGCGGAGTCCGCTCCAGCACATGTACATGCCGAAGAATCCACGGGGGGCACCGTCGAGGAGGCAAGCAGTTGACCGCGCCCAGTACGTTCGGACTGAGCAGTGAGGCCCGCAATCTGCACTGGCTGCTGACGAACCTGGTCGAGGAGGTGCCCGGCATCCAGTCCGTCGCGGTCGTCTCCTCGGACGGGCTGCTGCTGCTCTCCTCCGACGCCGGGAGGAACGCGGCCGCGCGTGAGGCGCGCGAGACCCGGCCCACCGGTCCGCGCGGCTCGGCCGCCGACCTCGCCACCGTCGTCTCCGGCATCGGCAGCCTGACCATCGGCGCGGCCAAGGTGCTGGAGTTCGGCTCGGTGAAGCACACCATGGTCGCGATGGAGGAGGGCAGCCTGTTCGTGATGTCGATCAGCGACGGCTCGCTGCTCGGCGTGCACGGCTCCGCGGACTGCGACATGAGCGTCGTGGCGTACCACATGGCACTGTTCGTGGGCCGCGCCGGCCATGTCCTGACGCCCGAACTCCGCAGCGAACTGCGCAAATCCCTGGAGTCCGAACCTACGGGGAGTGCCCGATGAGCAGTACACCCGGTACGCCGAAGAAGCTCCCGGTACGCGGCGGCGACCGCAAGCCCGCCCGCGTCCGCCCCTACTCCCTCACCGGCGGCCGTACCCGCTTCGGGCACGTGCTGCTGGTCGAGACCTTCGTGGCCGCACTGGAGGCGCCCGAGGAGCGCAAGGAACTGACGAACGGTTCCCTGCGGTCCACGGTCATGCCGGAACTGCGGGCCATCGTCGAACTCTGCCGCCGGATGCGCACGGTGGCCGAGATCGCCGCGCTGCTGAAGATGCCGCTCGGCGTGGTCCGCGTGCTGCTCAGCGATCTCGCGGACCAGGGAAAGATCCGTGTGTACGGAACGGGAACCGGTCACGGCACGGGCCGGCCGGACCGCGCTCTGCTGGAAAGGGTGCTGAGTGGACTCCGTCGTCTCTGACGCCGCCCCGGGCGTCTCCCCGCTCGTCGAGCCCGACGAGAATCTCAAGTCATGGCAGACGGACCGCACCCGTGCCCCCATCGCCACCAAGATCGTGGTGGCGGGCGGCTTCGGCGTCGGCAAGACCACGCTGGTCACTTCCGTCTCGGAGATCACGCCGCTGCAGACCGAGGCGCTGATGACCGAGGCGAGCGAGGAGACCGACGACCTCACCGCCACGCCGGGCAAGCTGACCACCACGGTGGCCATGGACTTCGGCCGCATCACGCTCGACGACGACCTGGTGCTCTACCTGTTCGGCACGCCGGGGCAGCAGCGGTTCTGGTTCATGTGGGACGACCTGGTGCGCGGCGCGATCGGCGCGGTCGTGCTGGCCGACACCCGCAGGCTCAAGGACTGCTTCCCGGCGCTCGACTACTTCGAGAGCTGCGGACTGCCGTACGTCGTGGCGGTCAACCACTTCGACGGCAGTGATCGGTTCGAGGCGGAGGATGTGCGGGAGGCGTTGACGATCCCGCGGCACATACCTGTAATGATCATGGATGCGCGCCGCCGGATCTCCGCGATCGAGACCCTCCTGGCTCTCGTCGGCCACGCGCTCGACGAAACACCTGAGTAGACCGACCTAGGAGTCACCACCCGCATGCGGAAGATACTCGTCGTCGGAGCCGGCCAGTCCGGACTCCAGCTCGCCCTCGGACTCCAGTCGAACGGGTACGAGGTCACCCTGATGTCAAACCGGACGGCGGACGAGATCCGCTCCGGCCGGGTCATGTCGACGCAGTGCATGTTCCACACGGCCCTCCAGCACGAGCGCGACCTGAAGCTGAACTTCTGGGAGTCCCAGGCCCCGAAGATCGAGGGACTCGGCGTCTCGGTGGCGGCCCCCGGCTCGTTCGACCCGGGCCCCTCGCAGCGGGCGATCGACTGGGTGGGCAAGCTGGACGGGTACGCCCAGTCGGTGGACCAGCGGGTGAAGATGGCCGGCTGGATGGAGACGTTCGCGCAGCGCGGCGGCCAGCTGGTCATCCACGGCGCGGCGGTCGGGGACCTCGACTACTTCTCCCGTACGTACGACCTCGTGCTGGTCTCGGCGGGCAAGGGCGAGCTGGTGCAGATGTTCGCCCGCGACCCGGAGCGTTCCCCTTACACCGAGCCGCAGCGCGCCCTCGCCGTCGCCTACGTGCACGGCCTCGGCCCGCGCCCGGAGCACCCGGAGTACGACGCGGTCCGCTGCAACCTGGTGCCCGGTGTGGGCGAGCTGTTCGTGATGCCGACGTTCACCACCTCCGGCCGCGCCGACATCCTGTTCTGGGAAGGCATACCCGGCGGCCCGCTGGACGCCTTCAACGGCGTCAAGGACCCTGCGGAGCACCTCTCCCTGACCCTGGAACTCATGGAGAAGTTCCTCCCGTGGGAATACGCGCGGGCCACCAAGGTCGAACTGACCGACGCGAACGGCACGCTCGCCGGCCGTTACGCCCCGACCGTGCGCAACCCCATCGGCCGGCTGCCCGGCGGCGGCCTGGTGCTCGGCGTCGCCGACGTCGTCGTCGCCAACGACCCGATCACCGGCCAGGGCTCCAACTCGGCGTCCAAGTGTGCCGCCTCATACCTCGCCTCGATCATGGAACACGGCGACAGGCCGTTCGACGAGGACTGGATGCGGCAGACCTTCGACCGCTACTGGGACACCGCCCAGCACGTCACCAAGTGGACCAACGCCATGCTGGCCCCGCCGCCCGAGCACATCCTCAACCTGATCGGCGCCGCCGGCCAGCTCCAGCCGGTCGCCGACCGCTTCGCCAACGGCTTCAACGACCCGGTGGACTTCGAGAACTTCTTCTACGAGCCCGAGAAGACGGCGGCCTACCTGGCCGAGGTCACCGGCTCCGGGGCGGGGGCGTGACCGCCACGGGTCTGGCCCGCGCCGGAGCCGTCGCCGACGCGTAGCCGTCGTCCTTGCCCTCCAGGGCCCCCGCGGGGAGCCTCGGCGGTGTGTAGTGCCGCAGGGGCCTGCCCCGTGGGTCGGGGCGTACGGCGCCGAGGACCGGGTTGGCCGCGATCGGGGACACCTTGACCTTGGCTCCGGGGCGCGGTGCCTGGACGACCATGCCGTCGCCCAGGTACATCGCCACATGCGTGGCCTCGGGGAAGTACACGACCAGGTCGCCGGGGCGCAGCTCCTTGAGGGGGACGCGGTGCAGCCGCGCCCACTGCTCCTGGCTGGTGCGCGGGATCGGCGTCCCGGCGTCCGCCCAGGCCTGCGAGGTCAGCCCCGAGCAGTCGTAGGACCGGGGGCCCTCCGCGCCCCACTCGTACGGCTTGCCGAGCTGGCGCACCGCGTAGCGCACCGCCCGGTCGCCCTCCCTGGTCGGCACGTGCAGCCTGCTGGGGGCGCCGGCGGCCATGAACTTCTTCTGTGCCTCGGCGATCCCGTCCTTCTCCAGCTTCGCCACCGCGGTCAGCTGCTCGGCGGTGAGCGAGGCCAGCAGCCTCTCCACCTCGCCGAGCCGTTCGCGCACCTCGTCGCGTTCCTTCTTCCGGCGTTCCGTGAGCGCGAGTTGCCGGTCCAGCGCGGCGCGCGCCTTGCGGGCCAGCCCGTCGGCCTTCTTCGCGCTGCCGGACAGCTCCTCCACCGTCTTGGCGCGTTCCCGCGCCAGCTGGCCGATCACATGTCCCTGTTCGAGCGCGTGCTGCGGATCGCGGGCGAGCAGCAGGCGGACGTACGGAGAGATGTCGCTGCGGCCCTGGTACTGCTGCCGGGCCAGCCGGCCGGCCGCGCCCCGGCTGGAGTGCAGGGCGAGCCGGGCGCGGGCCAGCTCGCCGTCCAGCCGCCGGGCCACGGCGCGCTGCTTCTTCAGCTGCTCCTCGGTGGCGTTGTAGGTCTCGGTCGCCTTCTCGGCCTCGAAGTAGAGCCGCTGAAGGTCCGTCAGCAGACCCGACACCGCCCGCCCTTCGGGCTCGCCCGGTCCGGGCGCGGCCGCCGCCGGCACGGCTGCGAGAACGGCGTGGGCCGCCACGGTCGCCGTACATACGAGGCGCAGTAGCCTTCCTGACACGTCATCACCTCCGGTGCGGGGCGGCGGGTCCGCTCCGCTCCGTGAGCATGTGACGCGTGCGCGCGGCCCGCGCGCCGAAGGTCTGCGGGATGGCGTAAGGAGGTCACCCGTTCGCGTCGTCCGGCTTGCCTCCCGGCGTGGCGTCTGGCTTGCGCCAGGGCCACCCGGGCCGGCGCCCGCCCTGGTCGCCGGCGGGATCGTGGACGTACTTCCAGCGCCGGGTGAGCCGCCCCTGGCCACGGGGCTCGCGCCGGTACACGAGGACCGTGGCCGGACCGCCGTGCGGGTCCGGGACCGGGATGCGGTACGTCTTCGGCGGGTGCCCGGTGATCCCGAGCAGCACGGGCAGCACACGGCCGTCCATGGGCCCGCCCTCGAAGGGGGTCTCTTCGCTCTTCACGGCAACAGTCTCAGTCATCCGCCGAGGCCAGCGCGGCCACGACCGACGCGGTCTGCGGGTCACGGGCGGCGGTGACGGACAGGACCGCGACGAACTGGTCCACGAGCCAGTCCCGGAGTTCGTCGAGGGGTGGCTGCTTGTCCTCGTCGAGCCAGATGAGGGAGGCCGCCTCGACCGCGGTGATCCACATCCGGACGGTCATCCGCAGGCGGGGGCCCGGGTCCGTGACGCCGAGGTGGCGCTGGATGTGCACGGCGGCGGCCCGCCGTACGCCGTCCACGATGGCGGTCGTACGAGAGGTCTCGACCACGCTGCCCCCCTGGAGCAGGGCGCTGAAGCCGGTGTCGTGCTGGTCCACGAAGGCGAGGTAGCGGTCCAGGGCACGGGACAGCCGGGGCAGCAGGGGCCCTTCGCGCGGCTCGTCGAAGCACAGCCGCAGCTCCTCGGCGGCGGAGCGCAGGGCGGCCTCGTACAACTGCTGCTTGCCGCCCGGGAAGTACCGGTACACCAAGGGGCGGGAGACCCCGGCCGCCTCGGCCACGTCGTCGAGGGAGACGTCCTCCGGGGCGCGGTGGGCGAAAAGGGTGAGTGCGGCGTCCAGCAGCTGGCTGCGGCGTTCCTCGACGCTGAGGCGGCGATAGGCGGGGGTGGGCGCAGCGGGGGTCATACCGGGCAGGGTAGTCGGCCGGGTGCGGTTGCACGGCCGGGCGAGTACGCCGAGGTCGAGGGGCGCGGGGAACCGCGCGACCAGCCCCGTACCACCGCACCCGTACGACGGGCCCCTCCTACGCCAGCAAGCCCGACGACCGCCACAGCCGCCGCCCCACCCCCCGCAGCACACCGATGTCGTCCAGGAAGTCCGTCAGGCGCTTCGCGCCGGTCTGCATGACCTCCCGGCGGTGGCCGCTCGCCTTCACCTGGGCGAGCGCCTCCCGCCGGTCCAGGCCCACATTGGTGTAGACCTCGGGGTTGACGAAGGCGACCGAGAAGACCCGGGCGAACTCGCCGGAGGTGATCCGCGTGAACTCCTGGGACCACTTCGGTGCCGTGACCATCTGGCGCCGCAGTTCCTCACGGGCGTACCGGACGTGCCGGGCCTCCTCCACGACGTGGATGCGCGTGACCCCGCGGACCAGCGTCTGCACCCGCTCGTCGGGGAAGGTCAGTCGCTGCATCCAGTCGAGGACCTCCTCGCCGAGCAGGGTCGCGGTGAAGGAGCCGGGCGTCGTCGAGATGGTCTTGAACAGGCGCCCGAGGTGCTGGTGGGCGCGGCTCACGGGGTACCAGGGCGTCTCGCCGCGGGCTATCAGCCGGGCGAACATCTTCGAGTGCCGGCACTCGTCCTCGATCTCGGTCAGCGCGTAGCGCACGTGCGCGCTCGTCGCCGCCTTGTCGTAGATGTGCCTGACCAGCAGCTGCATCAAGATGATCTCGAACCAGATGCCCAGCGACGCCAGCGCCGCCGCCTCGTGCTGGGAGAGCAGGATCCGCTGTTCCTCGCTCATCCGCCGCCACATCGGTGTGTCGTACAGCGACACCAGCTCCGGCGGCCAAAACCACTTGCCCTCCTCGAAGGGCGCGTCCCAGTCCAGTTCCTTGTCCGGGTCGAAGGAGTGCTTCGCGGAAGAGTCGAGCAGCCGCTCGGCCACCTGCTCGCGGTCCTTGAGCAGGCCCAGCGCGTCGCGCAGCCCTTCCAGGGCTTCGGCTTCGGTGAGGGTCGTCATGCCCTTATGAGACTGCTTGTCAGTAAGCCCGTCAATCCCTTGCGCGCTACTTGTTGACCGCGCGTCTACTACGTGTGAGCCTGCGAACATGTCGACCTTCGACCTGTACGCCATGGACCCCGGCGAGCCTCTCTGGCCGGTCCCCGCGACCGGCAAGGCCCGGTTCAACTGGGAGTACGACGACGGACGCGACCGCCTGCTGGCCCTGTACCAGAAGGGCAAGGACAAGCAGTGGGACGGGCAGAAACGGATCGACTGGGACCTCGAGGTCGATCCGTACGACCCCCTCGGCACCCCCGACGAGACACTCTCCCTCTACGGCACCAGGCACTGGGCGAAGCTCTCCGAGCGGGACAAGGGCGACCTGCGCCGGCGCTACGCCTCCTGGCAGTTCAGCCAGTTCCTGCACGGCGAGCAGGGCGCGATGATCTGCGCGGCCCGCATCGTCGAGTCCGTCCCCGACCTGGACGCCAAGTTCTACTCGGCGACCCAGACCATGGACGAGGCCCGGCACGCGGAGATCTACGCCCGCTTCCTCCAGGAGAAGATCGGGATGCTCTACCCGATCAACGACAACCTTCAGTCCCTGCTCGGCGACACCCTGCGCGACAGCCGCTGGGACATGCCCTACCTGGGGATGCAGGTGCTCATCGAGGGCCTCGCGCTCGCCGCCTTCGGCATGATCCGCGACACCACCGACAAGCCGCTGCCGAAGCAGATCCTCGCCTACGTCATGCAGGACGAGGCCCGGCACGTGGCCTTCGGGCGGATGGCCCTGCGGGACTACTACGGGCAGCTCAGCGACGCCGAACTGCGCGAACGCGAGGAGTTCGTGATCGAGGGCTGCTACCTGATGCGGGACCGGCTGCGTGGCGTGGAGGTGCTGGAGAACTTCGGCATCCCGCGGGCCGAGGCGGAGGAGTACAGCGAACGCTCCGAGTTCCTCGCCCTGTTCCGCAAGCTGCTGTTCAGCCGGATCGTGCCGTGCGTGAAGGACATCGGCCTGTGGGGCAAGCGCCTCCAGCAGGCCTATGTGGACATGGGGGTCCTCGAGATGGGTGACTCCGACCTCGATCTGCTGATGGCCCAGGACGAGGAGATCGCCGAGAAGCTCGACGCGGAACGGTTCGCGGCCGAGGAACGGGAGCGGGTGGCCGAGGTGACGGAGGCGATCGAGTCGGGGGCCGGTCAGGACTCCTGACGCGGGTCACGACTTGAGCACCGCCTGCATCACCGCCCGCGCGATCGGCGCCGCCATGCCGCCCCCGGTGATGTCACGGCGGTGCGCCGCGGCGTCCTCCACCACCACCGCGACCGCGACCTTCGGCTCCAGGTCGTGGTCGCCCTGCGCCCAGGAGACGAACCAGGCGTACGGTGTGCCGGAGTTGTCGACGCCGTGCTGGGCGGTACCGGTCTTGCCGCCGACCGTCGCGCCCGGGATCGCGGCGTTGGTGCCGGTGCCGTGCTCCACCACGTCGCGCATCAGCTTCCGCATCCGCGCCGCCGTCGAGGGGTACATGGCCTGGCGCAGCGGGCGGGGGCCGGCCGTGAAGACCGTGGCGCCCCGGCCGGTGGTGGTCCGCTCCACCAGGTACGGCTCCCGCAGCTGGCCGCCGTTGGCGACCGCCGCCGAGACCATCGCCATCTGCAACGGCGTGGCCCGCGTGTTGTACTGCCCGATCGACGACAGGGCCAGCTGCGCCCTGTCCACCGTGGTGTCGAAGGTGCTAGGCGCCACCGAGTAGGGAATGCGCAGCTCGGTGTCGTTGAAGCCGAACGCGTGGGCCGTGGCGGCCATCCGCGTCACGCCGACGTCCACGCCCAGCTTGGCGAAGACCGTGTTGCAGGACCACTCGAAGGCCTTCCGCAGCGAGGCGTTGGCACAGCGGCCGCCCTCGTTGCGCAGTCTCGTCGTGGTGCCGGGAAGGGTGTACGGGTCGGGCGAGCGGGTCCGCTCGTCGAGATCCTTGATCACCCCGGCGTCCAGCGCCGCCGCCGCGGTGACCACCTTGAACGTCGAGCCCGGCGGATAGGTCTGCCGTACCGCGCGGTTCAGCATCGGCTTGTCCGGGTCCTCGTTCAGCCGCAGCCAGGACCGGGCGACCGCCGGTCCGTTCCCGGACAGCGCCGCCGGGTCGTACGAGGGGGTGGACACCAGCGCCAGGATCCGGCCCGTGGCCGGCTCGATCGCCGCGACCGCGCCCTTGCGGTTGCCGAGTCCCTGGAACGCCGCCCGCTGCGCCGCGGCGTCGAGGGTGGTGTCGACGTCACCGCCGACGTTCCGTGCGCGCGTGAAGTCGTTCCACAGGGGGAACGGCGAGAGCACCGGGTCGCTGCCGGAGAGGGTGCCGTCCTCCGCGTGCTCCAGGAACGTGGTCCCGTACACCTGCGAGGCGAAGCCGGTGACGGGGGCGTACAACGGGCCCTGCTGATAGGTGCGTTCGTAGCGGAGGGGCTCGCCGGTGTCCTTGGAGCCGGTGATCGGGCGGCCACCGACCAGGATGTCGCCGCGCGGCTGGCCGTAACGGCTGATGTCGTGGCGGCGGTTGGCCGTGTTGGCGTCGTACTGGCCGGCCTGGAAGACCTGGACGCGGGCCGCGTTGACCAGGAGGGCGACCAGCAGCAGGGCGCAGAACGCGGCGGCGAGGCGGATGTGACGGGTCATGGGGCGGCCTGCCCGTCGTACTCACGGCGGGCCGAATGGCTCACCCGGATCAGCAGGGCCACGATCGCCCAGTTGGTGACCACCGAGGAGCCGCCCTGCGCGAGGAACGGCATCGCCATGCCGGTCAGCGGGATCAGGCCGGTCACCCCGCCCGCGATCACGAACACCTGGAGCGCCACGATCGAGGCGAGGCCCACCGCGAGCAGCCGCCCGAACGGATCACGCTGGGCGAGGCCCGCCCGGTAGCCGCGCTCGACCAACAGGCCGTAGAGCAGGAAGATCGCGGAGAGGCCCGCCAGGCCCAGTTCCTCGCCCGCCGTCGCCAGGATGAAGTCCGACTTGGTGGCGAAGCCGATCAGGACGGAGTTTCCGAGCCCCAGGCCGGTGCCTAGGACGCCGCCCGCCGCGAAGGCGAACAGCGACTGGGCGAGCTGGTTGGGGCCCTGGCCCGCCTCGATGGACGCGAACGGGTGCAGCCAGTCCTGGATCCGGGCGGCCACGTGAGGTTCCGTGCGGCCGACGGCGACCGCGCCGAGCGTCGCCAGCAGCAGGCCGACGGCGATCCAGCCGGTGCGGCCGGTGGCGACGTACAGCATGACGACGAACAGACCGAAGAACAGCAGCGAGGTGCCGAGGTCGCGTTCCAGGACCAGTACGCCGACGCTGACCAGCCAGATGGCGACGATAGGACCGAGGACCCGGCCGGTGGGGATCTGGAGCCGCCACACACGCCGGCCGGCGTAGGCGAGCGCGTTGCGGTTCGCGGCCAGGTACGCGGCGAAGAACACGGCCAGCAGCACCTTCGCGAACTCGCCGGGCTGGATCGAGAACCCGGCGATCCGGATCCAGATGCGGGCGCCGTTCACGGCAGGGAAGAAGATCGGCAGGGTGAGCAGGATCAGCGCGGCGGCGACGCACACGTACGCGTAGCGCTGGAGCACCCGGTGATCGCGCAGGGCGGCGACGACGTAGGCGAACAGGGTGACTCCCAGGGCCGACCAGACCAGCTGGGCGGGGGCCGCGCGGTCGTCCGGTGTCTCCAGGTCCAGCCGGTAGATCAGCACCAGTCCCAGGCCGTTCAGCAGCACACCGATGGGCAGCAGCAGCGGATCGGCGTAGGGGGCGCGCAGCCGGACCGCGAGATGTGCGAGCAGCGCGAGGACGCCGAGGCCCGCGCCGTAGCCCACGGCACCGGGCGGAACGGCGCCGGTCCTGGCGAGGCCGGTGACGCAGTAGCCGTACACCGACAGGAGGACGGCTACGACGATGAGGGTGAGTTCGATGCCGCGGCGCCGGGGGAGACGGACCTCGGGTGCGGGCGCGTCCGCTGCCACGGCGGTTCCGGTTCCGGCCTTCGTCATGTCCGGAACCTACCCAAATGGTGTGGCTCGCGTGCCGTCGGCGTCAGCACCAGCGTGGCGCGGGGCCCTCGTTGTCGATGTGGCGGGCCGGACCCCAGGCCCATGTGCGGCCCTTGAGGAGGTACCAGAGGGCGTTGCCCTGCACCCGGTCACCCGACGCCTTGCAGTAGATGCGCACCACGTCACCCCGGTCGACCCGCCCGATGACCCGGCCGCGCACACTGGGGCGGGAGCGCAGTGCCAGGTTGTCGGCGGTGACGACACCCCGGTAGCGGGCCTGGTCGGCGCCCTCGTCGCCGCCGATGCCGTCGTCGAAGTCGCCGTCGTCGTAGTCGCCGTCGTCGTAGTCGCCGTCGTCGTCACCGAGGTCCCAGTCGTCCCCGCCGTCGAAGTCGTCGTCGTCGAAGTCACCGTCGCCGCCGAAGTCGTCGTGGTCGTTGTTCCCGTCGCCGCCGAAGTCGTCGTGGTCGTTGTTCCCGTTGCCGCCGAAGTCGCCGTGGTCGTTGTTCCCGTCGCCGCCGAAGTCGTCGTCGTTGTGCCCGTTGCCGCCGGAGCCGTCCCGGCCGTCGAACCCGCCGCGGTTGCCGGCGAACACGTCGACGCGGCCGTTGCCGGCGAAGACGCCGACACGGCCGTTGCTGCCGTTCCGGAACCAGTCGTTGCCGTTGAATCCGCCGACGCCGTTGTTGCCGTTGCCGTTGCCGTTGAATCCGCCGACGCCGTTGTTGCCGTTGCCGTTGCCGTTGAACCCGCCGACGCCGTTGTTGCCGTTGCCGTTCCCGTTGAACCCGCCGACGCCGTTGTTGCCGTTGAACCCGCCGCGGTTGCCGGCGAAGACGTCGACCCCACGGTTGCCCGCGAAGACGTCGACGCGGCCGTTGCCGGCGAAGACGTCGACGCGGCCGTCGCCGCCGTAGTTGTCGTGATGGCCGAAGTTGTTCCCGAAGCCCGGTCCGAAGCCCGGTCCGATGCCGGGTCCGACGCCGAAGCCGGGGACTGGCACGGGGACCGGCACGGGGGCGGGGACGGCACCGGTACCGGTCCCGGACTCGCCGCCGGGGGCGGGCGCGGGTGCGGAACCGGTGCCCTTGCCGGGGCCGGAGCCGGATTCGTCGCCCCAGATACCACCGGCGACGGCCGGCGAGACCGCCAGCGCGGTGGCCAGGGCACCTCCGGCTGCCGTCATGGCGAGACGGGTGCGGGAAGAGCGCAGGGACATGGGGAGAACCTCCCGTGACAGGGCGGGGCGAAGCTGACTAATCGCCACATTAGGAGCGTGCTTCGCGAGGCGCCCGTCACAGTGCGCCATCGGGGAGGGGGCACTCCCCGTCCGCCGTACCCCCGTTCGGCGGAGCCTGAGGCAGTGTCAGCCGCGCCACCGCCCCGCCGCCCGGAGCATGGCGGAACTCCAGACGGGCGCCCAGCACCTCCGCCTGGCCCAGCGCGATGGTCAGGCCGAGGCCGTGCCCCGTCGCCCCGCCCTCGGTGCGGAACCGCTGCGGCCCGTGCGCCACCAGGTACTCCGGATAACCCGCACCGTGATCCCGCACGGTCACCACCGGCCCGTCCACCGTCACCACGACGGGCGGCCACCCGTGCTTGTGCGCGTTGGCGACGAGATTGCCCAGCACCCGCTCCAGCCGTCGCCGGTCGGTCTCCACCCGGGTGTCCCGCACGACCCGCACGGCCGTGTCCGTGCCGGACGCCCGGACCACCCGCTCCGCCAGCGCGCCCAGTTCCTCGGTGTCCAGGTCCAGGCGCTCGCGCCCCGTGTCCAGCCGGGAGATCTCCAGCAGGTCCTCGGTGAGCGTGCGCAGGGCGGCCACCCGGTCGCGGACCAGCTCCGTCGGGCGTCCCGGCGGCAGCAGCTCGGCCGCCGCGTGCAGGCCGGTCAGCGGGGTGCGCAGCTCGTGCGCCACGTCCGCGGTGAACCGCTGCTCGGCCAGCAGCTTGCCCTGCAGCGACGCGGCCATGGAGTCCAGCGCGGCGGCGACCGAGGCCACCTCGTCCTGCGGGCGCGACCGGTCCAGGGTGCGCGGGTCGTGCACGCGCGCGTCCAGGTCGCCCACGCTGATCCGCCGGGCGACCCGCGCCGTGGCGTGCAGCCGCTGGGTCACCCGGGTCACCGCGAACGCCCCCACCAGCATCGTCGCCCCGATCGCCAGCGACGACGACCAGCCGATCGCCCGGTCCAGGCCCTCGATGGTGCGGGCCTGCTGGGAGTGGTCGACGGCCACCGCGAGGGCCCGGCCGCCGTCGACGGGGCCCGCCGCCCACATCGTGGGCCGACCGTCGTTGTCGGCGACCATCGTGCCGCGTTCCCCGCCCGCCGCGAGCGAGCGCAGCGGCGCGGGCAGGTCGCCGGGATCGACCGCGGCGCCCGGCGGCAGCGGATCCCCGGCCTCGTAGGCCTTCGTCGCGTCCGCGAGCCGGGCCAGCGCGAGGGTGCGGGCCTGGCCGACGGTCTGGTTGGTCACCGAGACATGGACCAGCACGCCGAGCAGCGCGGCCAGGGCGCAGCACATCACCGTGATGAAGACGGCGGCCTTCACCGCGAGGGCGCCGGCCCACTGCGGCAGCGCCAGTCTCATCGGGAGCTCGCGGAGGGCGTGCCGGAGGGGCGGTGCGGGCCCGGCCGCTTGCCGGTGCGCAGCATCTCGTCGCTGGTGAGCAGCATCGCGCCCTGGTCGGTGTCCCAGCTCCACTGGAGGCGGTACTCGTACCCCGGGACCTCGGACGGCGCCCGCAGGATCACCGACTGCCCGGCGATCTCGATCCCGGTCAGGGCGTCGTCGTAGGCCATGACCTGCACCAGCCGGTGCTTCTCGACGGTGTAGACACGGACGGCGGTCATCTCGCCGGGCAGCAGCCGGAAGCCCAGCGTCATCTCGGGCCGTCCGTCGCCGGTCAGATCCCGGTAGTACGGCTCCAGGACCGGACAGCCGGTGCCGGCCCCGTCCTGCGGCCCGCCGCACTCCGCCATCCGGCCCTCCGTCCCGCGGTACGGCGCCTTGGGGCCCTCGTAGTCGGCGGGGCTCCGGGCGATCTCCGCCCGCACCACCGCCACCGGGTCCACCTCGCGGATGTCGTCACCGGGCACCGGGACGCCCTTGACGGTCTGGATGTCCACCTCGCCGATGTCGAAGGCCGGGCTGGACGCGGGCGGCAGCTTCGGCCACAGCCGGGCCGGGCCGTCCGCGGTCGCCGTCGGCCCCGCGCCGCGCAGCTCACCCGCGTCACCGCAGGCCGTGGCGGTGACCGCGAGCAGCGCGAGGGCGGTGACGGCGCGGACGCGGGTGCGGGTGAGGAGCGGGGTGGGGCGGCGGGGCACGGGGCTCCTGTGGTCGGGGAGGTCGGCCCGTACACCTTATGCGTGCGCGTACATTATCCGCGCGTACGCCTTATTTATGCGGAAGTCCTTTATCTGCACGGAAGTGCTTTTTGTGAGCTCGGTGCTCGATGCTCGGCGCTCGGTGCTCGGTGCTCGTCCCGGTGCCGGGCTACTCCGCGAGCTCCTCCAGGAACCGTGCCGTCGGCAGCCCGGTGCGCAGGTACTCCACGAACAGCTCGTTGTGCAGTGCCCACGGGGAGCGGCGGGCGCGGATCAACCGGATCGCCGACTCGGCGGAGCGGCCCTGGCGCATCAAGGCGTGCGCGATGACCAGTCCGGAGCGGTTGTAGCCGTGGTGGCAGCGCACCAGCACCCGGCGGCCCCGGTCCAGCGCGTCGCAGGCCGCCTCGGCCAGCCGGATCACCCCGGCCAGCTGGGTGCCGTCGAGCGGGCCGTCCGGGATCGGCCAGATCTGGTGGTGGACGTCCGGGGCGGGGCCGTGGCCGGGCAGCCGCAGCAGGGTCTGGACGAGATCGAACTCGTCCCTGACGACGGCGAACTCAAGGTGCCCCGAACGGCCCGTGAACTCGTGCCCGCCCATCCACAGACCGGGCACGATCTCGTTCCACGGCATGTCCGGAGCCGGTACCTCGGAGTGCTTCCTGCGGGTACGCAACGCGCCTCCCCAACGGTCACACGGGCGGGCCGGTCCCAACTGCTGTCAAAGGTAGCCGGGTTCTTGCCCCTGGAGCACCCCGCCTGTTCCCATGGTCGTGGGGTGATGTGCATGAGCGGACTGCGCGTCGTACCGACCTGGCGACACGGTCGGGAACGGCTCTACGTCTGCCTCACGGACGGCAGGAACATCGCCTGGTACGACCGTGAGGCGGCCCGGGTCACCCTGCTGAGCGAGGATCGCGGAGACGACGTCCTGGAGGCCCTCCGCCCCTTCCTCACCGGCTCCGTCACGGTCGGCCCGCCACCGGTCCCGACCCCCGCGGAGCTGGCCCGGCTGAGCCTGCACCCGGACGACGACCTCGCTCCCAACCGGCCCGGAGAGGCCCTGCTGGTCGCCCTGGACCGGGACCCTGGCGCGCCGGGGCCCCGGCTGCGGGCCGACCCCCGGCGCCGGGCGCTGGAGGCCGAGCAGGCGGTGGGGGAGGCGCTGGACCGGATGGACGGCGCGGGCTGGCACGCCCTGCACTCCGTGCCGCTGCCCGGCGGCGATCGCGTCCACCACCTGGTGATCGGCCCCGGTGGCCTCTTCGCCGTGCACGCGCTGTACGCCCGCAGGCAACGCGTCGTGATCGCCGATCCGATGGTCGCGCTGGGCCGGCGGGAGGGGCGACCACTGCTGCGCCGGGTCCGCGCGGAAGCCGACCGTGCCTCGTACGCCCTGACCGCCGAGGTCCGACCCGTTCTCGCCCTGGTCGGCCCGTCCCGTGTCTCGGTCCCCGGCCCGGTCCGCGAGGTCCGTGTCCTTCAGGACACGGACCTCGACGGCCTCACCCGTCTGGGCGGCGTGCTGAAGCCGGCCGACGTGGAGGCCCTGCACGCGATGGCCAGGGACCGGAACACCTGGGCGAGGGTGTGACCCGGGTCAGCCCACGGGACGGAAGTGGTGGTCCAAGGCGTAGTTCCCGATCGCCTGGCCCACCCGGTTGCCCGCCTCGCCGCTGGTCCGGTACTGGATGCCGCCCCACATGCCGGCGCCGGTCACGTCACGGTTGAAGTCGGCCGCCTTGGTGTACGTGCGGGTCGTGCCGGTGACCGCCGACGAGATGCGGAAGTCGATGTTCCCGCCGGTCAGCCGGTGCAGGACGGCCATCGCGGCGCCGTCGGCCGCGGTGTGGCCGCTGATGTGGTCCGGATGGGCGGGCGTGCGCAGCAGCGGCTCCCACGCCGGGTCGGACTCGGTGGCCAGGTTGCCGTCCGTGCCGGCCTGCCGGATCGCCGTGACCGGCCGCCACTGGGCGTGCGTGTACTTGGCGTTCCACGCGGCGATCGTCGCGTCGGCGGCCGCCGTGTTGGCCGCCGCGAACAGCCGCGCCGCGTCCACCAGGTCCAGCCCGTGCCGTTTGACGTGGTCGCGGTAGCCGGCCTGGAGCTGCACCGGCAGCACGTCCGTGAAGAACTTCGCGGTCTCCGTCTGGCGCTGCGTACGCACCTTGCTGTTCTTCGCCCCCAGCACCCGCACCTCGGCCAGTTCGCGGGCGTAGCGCCGGCTGTTCGTCGCGGGCGGAGCGCCCGGCCGGAACCGCTCGGCGGAGTCCAGCACCATCGGCTTCACCTTCGCCAGCCACGGCACGCGGAAGGGCGTGTTGTCCGGCGGGGTAGGCCGCCACACGCCGGGCGCGGGCGACTTGGTGAAGGCCACCGCCGCTCCGCGTCCGTCCTGCACGCGCAGTTGGACGAGACGGTCGGCGGCCCGCCTGCCGAAGGCGGCGCCCTGCTCCTCGGCCTGCCCGTCGGGGACGTTCTTCAGCGACTTGGTGTAGGCGGCGTCCAGCCGTGCCTTGGACTTCGGGAAGTAGGTCAGCAGCACCCGGTGCGCGGCGGCGGCGGCCGCCGCCTCGGCGGAGGCGCCGGCCGGACCTCGCCCGTCCCACTGGTACGGCGCGTACCGGCCCTCGATGCCCACGACGGCGTTGTACACGGCGGCCGAGACGAATCCGAGCCAGACGTTCTGCTCGGGCGCGTACCGCTTGGCGTCGCCGTTGACCGTGGCGACGGCGACCGCGTTCCAGTCGAGGAGCACCTGGGCCCTGGCCGCGTCGGCCGGGGCACGGTCCGTGGCGGCGACCGTGGTGGCGGTCGTGGCGCCCAGGGCGAGCGCGGTCAGGCCGACGACGAGCGTGCGGCGGCGGAGGGTACGGGGGCGGGTCGTTTCCATGCTGGTCCCTTGCTGTGAGGTGCCCGTCGAGGGGCGCTGTGGCTCACGGCAGTGGACTGGCCCGCCCCTCGTCGAGCAGCGGGGCCAGCACATCGCCGTAGTCCTGTACGCGCGGGGCGATGTCGGTCGCCAGGAAGGTGAGTTGGCCGACGTCTCGGCACGCCTCGACTTCCTCCCAGGTCACCGGTGCCGAAACGGTCGGCGTCGCCCGCGCTCGCAGGGTGTAAGGAGTCGCCGTGGTCTTGCGCGCGGCGTTCTGACTCCAGTCGACGAAAACCTTTCCGGGTCGCAGACTCCGCGTCATCCGGTGTACGACCAGTCGGGGCATCGCCCGCTCCGCCTCGACCGCGAGCCCTTTGGCGTACTCCGTCACCCGGTCGGAGGGGGTGGGCCGGACCGCCGCCAGCAGATGCAGCCCCTTCGAGCCGGACGTCTTCGGGTACGCCTCGATCCCGTCCGCCGCCAACCGCTCCCGCAGCCACAGCGCGACCTCGCAGCACTGCACGACGGTCGCCGGCGGCCCCGGGTCGAGGTCGAGGACGATCCGGTCGGCGACACCCGGCGCGGAGATCACCCATTGGTGGGTGTGGAACTCGGCCACCAGGTTCGCCGCCCACATCAGGCTGGGGAGGTCCTGCACCAGCACCATCCGGGCCGGCCCCTCCGAGCGGGGCACCTCGGCGGTGGTGACCCACTCGGGGGTACCCGGCGGCACGTTCTTGGCGAAGAACACCTGCCCGTCGGGTCCGTCCGGATAGCGCAGGAAGGACACCGGCCGATTGCGCAGATGGGGCAGCAGCACGTCGGCGGTGGTCGCGTAGTAGTGCAGCAACTCGCCCTTGGTGAAGCCGGTCGCCGGATGCAGCACCTTCTCCAGATTGCTGAGGGCGACCCGTCGCCCCTCCACCACAGTGATCGGCGTCATACGATGAGAATCACACGAAAACCATGAGAATCGTACTAACCCCTGCGATGCCGACATGAAAGCCCTGAAAGGTGCTGAATGTGCGATCCATATGGAACGGTGCCATCTCGTTCGGCCTGGTCAGCATCCCGATCAAGCTGGTGAACGCCACCGAGAGCCACACGATCTCGTTCCGCCAGATCCACACCGAGGACGGCGGCAGGATCCGCTACCGCAAGTTCTGCGAGCTGGAGGACCGCGAGGTCAGCGGCGCCGAGATCGGCAAGGGGTACGAGGACGCGGACGGCTCCATCATCCCGATCACCGACGAGGACCTGGCCCATCTGCCGCTCCCGACCGCCAAGACGATCGAGATCGTGGCCTTCGTGCCGGGCGACCGGATCGACCCGCTCCAGATGGACGCGGCGTACTACCTCGCGGCGAGCGGCGCCCCCGCCGCCAAGCCCTACACGCTGCTGCGCGAGGCGCTCAAGCGGAGCAACAAGGTGGCCATCGCCAAGTTCGCGCTGCGCGGCCGGGAGCGGCTGGGCATGCTGCGGGTGGTCGGCGACGCCATCGCGATGCACGGGCTGCTGTGGCCGGACGAGGTCCGCGCGCCGGAGGGCGTCGCCCCCGACACCGGTGTCACGGTCCGCGACAAGGAACTCGACCTCGCGGACGCCCTGATGGACACCCTCGGCGAGGTCGAACTGGAGGATCTGCACGACGAGTACCGCGAGGCCGTCGAGGAGGTCATCGCCGCGAAGGCGGCCGGCGAGGCACCCCCCGAGGCGCCGGAACCCGCGGCCGGCGGCAAGGTGCTCGACCTGATGGCGGCCCTGGAGAGCAGTGTCCGCGCGGCGCGGGAGTCCCGCGGCGAGGCACCGGCCGAGGAGGCCGACGTCCACGCGCTCCCGCAGCGCGCGTCCAGCCGCAGCGCACCCAAGGAACCGGCCGGCAAGAAGTCCACGGCGAAGAAGACGGCCGCCAGGAAGACCACCGCGGCCGCGAAGAAGACGGCGTCCAAGTCGGCCCAGGGTACGAAGAAGACGGCGGCGTCGAAGAGCACGGCCAAGAGCACCGCGAAGAAGACGACGGCGAAGAAGACGGCGTCACGCAAGCGTTCGGCGTGACCCGAGCGCGCCGAAGTCGACAGCCGGTCACAGGGTGCGGGCTGCTGCCGCAGGAGGGCAGGACCTGGGACGAGGTGATGCCCGGCGCTACCCGGTGACGGCTGGTGGGCGGGGCTCGGCCCGGTCGGCGGCCTGGTCCTGGTGCTGATCGGTGTCGCCGTGGCGGCCTGGGCGTTCCTGGACCTGCGGGGCAGCCCGGCGGCGAGCACGCCGTCCACAAGGGCGCCAAGGCCGGGGTGATCGGAGCCGTCGTCGCGGGTACGACCCTGCTCGCGCGGCGCAGGCGGCGCGGGGACGCCCGGCAGGGCGGAAGGTTCCGGCACGCGGCGGCTCTCAGCCGCGCGGCCCCGCCTGCGCCGCCGCCCACGCCGCCAGCTCCTCCGCCGTGCGCGGACCGGTCGCCGTACCGTCCAGCAGGCCCTGGCCGCGTAGCAGTTCCGCCGCCGCGACGCCCCACGGCAGGCGCAGGCCCGCCGCCCGCAGGAGTTCCGCGCGCGCCAGGTTCTCGGGCGCGGGGCCGGTGCGGACGCCGGCCGGGGTGAGCAGGGCCGCGTCGTCGGCCCAGCGCAGGGCCAGGTCGACGTCGTGGGTGGCCATCACCACCGTCGTGCCGCTCGTACGCAGCCCGTCGAGGGTGGCGAGCAGCCGTTCCTGCCCGTCGGGATCGAGCCCGGCCGTCGGCTCGTCGAGGATCAGCACCCGCGGCCGCATGGCGACGGCACCGGCGATCGCGGTCCGCTTGCGCTGCCCGTACGACAGCAGATGCGTGGGCCGGTCCGCCAGCGCGGCGATGTCCAGCGCCGCCAGCGCCTGAGCCACCCGCGCCCGCACCTCGGAGTCCGGCAGCCCCAGGTTGAGCGGCCCGAAGGACACGTCCTGCGCCACCGAGGCGGCGAAGAGCTGGTCGTCCGGATCCTGCACCACCAGCTGGACGGTGGTCCGCAACCGGGTCAGCCCCTTCCGGTCGTACGACACCGTGGTGCCGTCCACCGTCAACTTCCCGGCGCGCGGCCTCAGTCCCCCGCTGAGCAGCCGCATCAGCGTGGTCTTGCCACTGCCGTTGCGGCCGAGCAGCGCGAGCGCGCGCCCCTCGCGCACCTCGAAGTCGAGGCCGCTGAGCACGGCCGGGCCGTCCTCGTAGGCGAACGACGCGTCCCGCAGGGCGATCAGGGGGGCGGCCTCGCTCATGACAGCGGCCTTTCGAGTACGAAGGTGAGGGCGGCCAGCGCCGCGAGCAGCGCGACGCTCACGGCCGTGAACCGCACGGAGACGCGGGCCTCGGGCACCAGGACGCGCAGGGTGCCGTCGTAGCCGCGCCCGGCGAGCCCGGCCTGGAGGCGCGTCGCCCGGTCGAAGGCGCGCACGAAGGCGGTGGCGCCCAGCCCGGCCAGCGACCGCCACCGGGCGGCACGCGTGGTGTGCCCGAGACGGGCCGCCTGCGCGTCGCGGATCCGGCGTACGGAGTCGAGGAGCAGGAAGCTCATGCGGTACGTCACCAGGGCCACGTCGACGACGGGCGCGGGGACGCCGGCCCGGACCAGGCGGGGCAGCAGGTCGGACATCGGGGTGGTGAACGCGAACAGCAGCACACCGAGGGAGGCCGCAGAGGTGCGCAACAGCAGCTCCCCGGCACGCAGCGCGCCGCCGTCGGCGACACCGACGAACCCGTCCGGGCCGCTGACCCGCACGAGCAACGGCAGCGCGCCGGTGACGCAGAAGCCCAGCGGCACGCGGTACGCGAGCCAGAGCCGCCGCCCGGGCACGCCCGCCGGCCCGAGCAGCACGGCCAGCGCCGTCACCAGCACCAGCGCGGCCCCCGGCCAGGGCGGCAACGAGATCGCGAGCACCGTGAGTCCCAGCCCGAGCACGGCCTTGTCCACGGGATGGCGGCGGCGCCAGCGACTGCTGTGCGCCGCCGCGTCGATCGGCAGCACGAGGCTCAGGCCCCTTCGGCTCCGTCGGGCTCGGGCACCCGCACCCCGCCCCGCTGCTCCCTGACCCGGGCCTCACCCTGACGACGCCCCCGCCGGACCCCGAAGTAGTACGCGAGCGCGCCCGCGCCGACCGCCGCCTGAAGGGCGAACAGCCCGGACTCGATCTCACCCGACGGCGGCTCGTACAGCGGCGAGAACCAGGGCTCGTAGTCCGGGTCCAGTTCGGTGATCGCGGTCTCCGCCTCGGCGTCGGCGCCGGTGAACGGCTCCTCCTTGTGGTCGCCGAGCCCGAACACCAGCGGCAGCACCGCGAGGGCGGCCACGGCGAGCAGCAGCAGGAGGTTGATCCTCGTGTTGCGCTTCATCGGGCCACCGCCTCGGTACCGCTGTGCTCGCTGCCGGTCTTCTTGGTGAGCAGCACGCCCAGCCGGGTCAGTTCACCCTTGCTGGACTGCACGAGCAGCCGCATCACCAGCACCGTGAGCAGCCCCTCGCTCACCGCGAGCGGGATCTGCGTGACCGCGAAGATGGAGCCGAACTTGCCGAGCGCGCCCAGGAATCCGCTGCTCGGGTCGGGGAAGGCGAGCGCCAGCTGGACGCTGGTGACGCAGTACGTGGACAGGTCCGCGACGAACGCGCCGAAGAAAACGGCGACCATCAGCGGCACGTCGTACCGCCGCAGCAGCCGGTAGATGCCGTACCCGGCCCAGGGGCCGATGATCGCCATCGAGAAGACGTTGGCGCCGAGCGTGGTCAGCCCGCCGTGCGCCAGCAGCAACGCCTGGAACAGCAGGGTGATGGTGCCGAGCACCGCCATGACCGGCGGCCGGAACAGGATGGCGCCCAGTCCCGTGCCGGTGGGATGCGAGCAGCTTCCGGTCACGGACGGCAGTTTCAGCGCCGACAGGACGAAGGTGAAGGCGCCCGAGGCGCCGAGGAGCAGGGTGCTCTCGGGATGTTCCCTGACCTCACGGGTGAGGGAGCGGACTCCGTGGACGACGAACGGCGCGGACGCGGCACCCCAGGCGATCGCGTGCGCCGGAGGCAGAAAACCCTCGGCTATGTGCATGGCTTCAGCAGACCCTCTCCAGCACCTCGTGGATGGTGTACAACGTGCCTCGGCCGGTCTCCTGGCTGACGGGTGACACCGCCCGTGCTCCGCCTTCCCGGGTCACTAGGACCCAGTGGCTGCCCCTGAGGGCCGGAGCCGGACTTCCCGATCACAGTGGCGAGGGCCGCACCGGTATCGCACCGGATTTCCCGTTCACCAAGGCGTGGTGACAGTAGTGCGCCCGCGGGTGTGGTGACAAGCGGCGCATCGGGGGTGCGAAGGCGCTGGTCACGCGGCGCACCGAGGTGACGCGAGACGCCGGCGTCCCTGTTCGCCGGGGGGTTCGGGGCCCCTCCCGGCGGGGGCACCGTAGAAAGGGCGTGCCGAATCGCTGGACAGCAACGGCAAAGAGACATAAGTGAGTTGAGAGGCCGTGGCCGGCCGGGGGGCACGCCGAAGCCGGGGTCCGGTGACTCCGGCACCGAAGGCTGCTTTCGGAACCATTCACACCAGGGGGAGCACGATGGACGAACCGACCCACACCATGCCCTTCGCGCCACCGCCCGAGCCGCCCAGGCCGCCCGGGCCGCCCCGCCCACAGCACCACGACCCCCTGGCCGCCGCCCTCGGCAACGCCTCCCTGCTCGGCGTCGGCTACTGGCTCCTCGGGCGGCGCGCTCTCGCCGCACTGGCGCTGCTGGGCACGGCCGTTCTCGTCTCCGTGCTCGCCTCCACCGCCGCGTGGGGGTACGAGATCGCCGCGCTGGTGTGGTGGGTCGCGGTCGTCGCCCACGGATGGTTCCTGGCGAGCCGCGGCACCCCGCGCGTCGCGTCCCGCGGGCAGCGCCTGATCGCGCTGTGCGTCACCGTGCCGGTGCTGCTGGCGGTGGGGCTCCTGCGGTACGACGCCGTGCGCATCGGACAGGACGTCACCGAGGCCCGCGACAAGGGCGACTGCGCCGGGGTGTTCCGCGCCCAGGACGAGGTCTGGGCCGGGCACCGCGTGGCCGGCGCCCCGGTCAGCGCCCGGGGCGACGAGGTGGTCGAGGACTGCCGGAACCTGGGGACGGCCGAGGTGCTGCTGGACAGAGGCCTGGGCAACGACACCGACGCGCTGGAGCAGGGCTTCGGCATCCTCACCTCGGTGCTCCGGGAACCCGGCAACGAGCGGACCGTCCGCGCGGTCCTGGACGGCTTCCTCGACGGTCTGCCCACGGACAACCCCTGCGGCACCGTCGGCGTCACCGACTGGCTGCGCGACCGCGAGCCGACCCGCGACCAGCTCGACCGGTCGGCGGGCACCGCGAGCCGCGTCGCGCCCGCCGCGCTCGTCGCCTGCGGTGACAGCCTGATGCAGGGCGGCGACTGGCAGGCCGCCAAGGCGCAGTACCGGCAGCTGCTCGACGAGTACCCCGACGACAGCCTCGGGAGCCGGGCCCGCACCGGCGTCACCAAGGCCACGCAGGCCATCGAGCTGGACAACGTCCGCTCCCTGCTGTCCGGCACGGAGGACGAACAGCCCGAGTACTGCTCCCAGCCGGCCAAGTACAGCGCCGCCAAGCCGATGGGCAAGGGCACCAACCGCGCGCTGTACTTCGGCAACACCGAGTACACGAACCAGCTCCCCGGCAACTGGAAGGCCACCGACGCCGCCCGCGCGGCGGCGGTCGTCTGCGTGGGCGAGCCGGAGTTCGGGACCTCCGTCCAGACGTGCCCGTACCAGGGCCGGAACTCCGGCGCCATCACCTACGTGACCTTTCACAAGATCGCGATCCCGGTGCGGGTCTACGAGGTGCGCACCGGCAAGCTCGTCTCCCGGCGTACGGTCCAGATCAGCGGATCGAGCTGCCCGGCGGTCCTCTCGTACTTCTCCTACGGCGACGACGACACCCCGCCTAGGGACCGGTACGTCACCGACTCCCGGTCCGACGTACGCAACGCGTTCAGGCCACTGACCAACCGGTGACCGGCGGCGCGGGGGAAGGGCCCTGACAGTGGTCCATGACCCGCGCCGCAGCGGGGCAGCCGTGGTCGGCGGCCAGGGGCCTCGGGCGACCGGCCCACGCCTCGCCCCTCGCCCCGAGTCCAGCGATGGTGACGGACTGTACTCAACGGCCGTTGCCGCCAGGCGACTTCGGCCACACCCACACAGGATCGTCGCAGGGTGCCCTGATTACCCCTGGTAATGCCTTAACTGCCTTAACTTCCTTAACTTCCCATGGTTTTCCAGAACTTGAGGCAGACGTACTAGGCCGTCGCCTCGCGACCCGCGACGTCGGTCCCGGGCCGCGACAGCTCGGGTGACGAGAAGCGCCCCATGCGCCTCGCCTCCGGCCCGATGCGCGCGCCGGCCGTACCGGACCTCACGCCGCAGGGCAGCCGCCCCGATCCGGCGCGGATCTCCGGCGAGGAGCCGCGTGCGGCGACATCGCTCCCTTCCCCGCAGCAAGATCGTCGAACGGCGGAGAACAAGGGTCTTCCGTTTCGGGAAACGGAGGCGTAGGTTCCGTGTACCCCGCGCGGCGCCTTCACAGGCTGGCCCGCCAGTTCCGGACGGCGGGCCGCGCGGGGGCCAGACCAACACCGTCTCGGCCGCGCTTCGCCACAGGGCGCTCGCTGCCGGAGCGGTCAGCCGCGGGAGACCCGGTGCTGGTGGCTTCGAGTCCCGGGAGCGCGGGCGGCTCGGGACCGCCCGCCTGGTACGGCCACGCACCGGCCTCGCACACCGGCCTCGCACCGGCCTCGCACCGGCCGTGCACCAGCCGAGTGCGCCGCGGTACGGCCGAGTGCCGCCGCGGTACGGCGGATGGGTGAGTATGCCGGTCGCGGGCAGCCACCGCCGGTCGATCCGCTGGAGCCAGCCCAGGGAGCCGCCCGCCACCGCCGCGAAGAAGTGCGTGATCAGCACGGCCACGCCCAGCAGCGGACGCGGGGCCACGATGCCCCACAGCAGACGTGGAGCGCGCACCCGGGTGACGGAGGATCAGTCATCACGTCGGGGCGACCCTGAGGCCGACGGCGGGAGTGGGACCGCTCACTGCGCAGGCACGATGCCGAACCGGCTGCCGCGGGGGGTACCGGCCGTACAGCCCGCAGCCATTCGTGGCCGATGGAGCCTCAGAACCCCTGGATGGACTTCCCGATGAGCGCCGAGGGAGAAGTCGATCTAGCCTCCGAAATGAGCGCTGAGTGGATCTTTCGGCAGCGCTCCCTATTCGGCCCAAGGAGGAGATATGCGCAGGTTTCACAAGGCCGCTGTTGCGACCGTCATCATAAGTAGTGTCAGTTTCATGGGTATCTGCCCCGCCACCGCCGCAGTCGCGCAAGGTCCACATGGCGGCGGATGCAGATCCCACGACTTGAACATCGACATCCTGGGTCAGGTGGGCATCCTCAACGGCCTCGGCGGAAACCTCATCAACGGTGAGGGCGACCCAGGTGCACAGGTCACTGACATCGGTTCCGATTGTGACGACGACCATTAGTCGACTCACATAGCCAACCGAATGGGCACCCGGCGCTCGGACCCTCATCCAGGCGCCCGTCCATGAGTGGCCGCTTGCGTTCGTCTCGAAGTGGGTGCGAAGGCCCCGGACCGAAACCGGCCCGGGGCCTTCGCGACGCTCCCCGTCCCTGGTCGCCTACTGAAACGGCTGGAAATTGACCGACAGGACGACGTCGACACACTGGGCAGCGGCGACGCGGAAGGCTCGGTCCTGAACGGGATCGTGCGCGGAACCGAGGACGTCCGCACGGTGCTGGGTCACGCGCGCACCCTGTACGACATCGACTGCGTCGCGGGCCCCGTGGGCGCCCAGGTGTCCCAGGCGTCGGCGCCGGGAGGAGAGCTCGTGGTCCACGGCGCGCTCTCGACCCACCGGCAGACCGACCCGGCAGCGCTGACAACCCCCTGCCCGCCCGCACGTTGACCGCACCCTCGTCACAGACGGAGTCCTGACGATCCCGGAGGGCCGACCGTTCCCCCTGGCCCGCTTCGCCGAAGCCATCACTCTCGCCGAAACCCCCGGACGCGGAGCCAAGCCACTCCTGGTCTTCGAGGGCAGCTAGGACGAGGCATCCTCGGCTCGGCTGTGTGCGTCTGCCGGACGCGTGCGCGGTGTGCTCAACAGTGACGGTGGCCGTGCGAGCACCGGGGCATCCACGGACCACGGCTGGCTGATCTTCAAGCTGCCGCCCGCCCCGTGGACCCCGCCGGCGCCGAAGCACGAGTTCTACCTGATGTGCGACGACCCCGACGCCGTATGCGCCCAGTTCGCCAAGCACGGCGCGGAGCTCACCGGCCGACGCTGGAGGCCGACGAGCAACCGACCGACCCGACCGACCCGTTCCTGCCGCTCGCCGTGCCGCACGGAGGGCCCGGCTTCGACCCTGATCAGGACTGAGCGATGGCGGCTCGGCGGTGAGGGCGACTCGGGGCCAATGGAGCGCAAAGAGGCGGAAGCCCCTTACTTCGTGACGTCAGTCACAGTGCTCCGCCAATCAACCGGTGTCCTTAGTAGACACAGCAAGGTGGACATCTAAGTATTTGTCCGCCTTGGCCCGGATGCGGACTCCATCGCGTGTCCCGGATCCCCGGCCGCCCGGCCAGCAGGCCCACCGCCCCACGCTGTAAGGCTTCTGACGGTGCGAAAGTCTTCCCTCCCGCTGCCGTGTGCGGACCGGAAGCCCGAGCACGGCCCTGGCGAGGGCCCCGGCTCCTACGAAGCGACGTAGTGGCGGGACCCATTGCGCGCCCTGTCGAGCCGTTCTAAGAATGTCGCCCCACAGGACGTCGCTGCAGTTCGGAACCGGTGTTCACGCCGAGTCGACCGCGCGCTGTGGCGCTCGGCGTCACCGAGTGAGTTGGAGCCCCCCACATGAAGTCGTCCCGAACGTCCCCGAGATTCCTCGCCGTCGCTCTCGGCCTGGGACTGGTCTCCAGCGCGCTGGGCGCGGCGGTGCCGGCGAGCGCCCAGTCACCCGCCGGCCCGTCCGCTTCCGCCGATACCTTCGTGGCGCGGTACGACGGGTCGGCCGAGGAGACCGCGAACAACAAGGCGTTCTTCGAGGCCGTGCTCCAGTCGGTCGCCGAGAAGCGCGCCGTCCAGCCCACCGCGCAGGCGGTGACCCTCTACTACGACGCCTCCAAGGCACCGAGCTTCCGTTCGCAGATATCCAGCGCGGCCTCGATCTGGAACAGCTCCGAGTCCAACGTCAGGCTTGAGGAGACTTCGAGCGGCGCCGCCGACTTCTCCTACTACGAGGGCAACGACCGACGCGGATCCCACGCCTCCACCAACGGCCACGGAAGCGGCTACATCTTCATCGACTACACCCAGAGCCGGCAGAACGACTCGATCCGCGTCGTCACCCACGAGACCGGGCACGTGCTGGGCCTGCCGGACAACTACGGCGGGCCGTGCAGTGAGCTGATGTCGGGCGGCGGCGCCGGCCCGTCCTGCACCAACCGCCACCCGAACGCCACCGAGCGCGCGCGTGTCGACGAACTGTGGGCCGACGGACTCGCGCAGGCCCCGGGCACGGAGAACCAGCCCGCTGAAGACCCGAGCACTGCACCACCGGCACCGCCCGTGGCCCCGGGCACGGAGAACCAGCCCGCTGAAGACCCGAGCACTGCACCACCGGCACCGCCCGTGGCCCCGGGCACGGAGAACCAGCCCGCTGAAGACCCGAGCACTGCACCACCGGCACCGCCCGTGGCCCCGGGCACGGAGAACCAGCCGTCCGGCGACCCGAGCGCCGCACCGCCGATGCGGCCCGTGCCACCGGGCCCCGGCCCGTGGCGTCCACTCCACCGCACGCCTTGGAGCTGATCGCGTTCCAAGCGGGAAGCGGCTCGCGTCCGCCGAGCAGCGCGACAGCGTGACCGACGCACGGCGGTGCTGAACGGCGTCGTCGCCCCGCAGCGATTTGACGAGCTCGGCGGCGTACTCGACTGCTTCGGTCCGGGGTACTCCCTGGAGCTCTACGAAGGCGACGACACGCTGGTCCGTGAGATCCACGCGTGATCACAGAGCCGCGCGTGAGACCCCGGGGTGCCGCCCGGGGCCTTGTCGTGTCTCCGGCGCTCAGCTCGTCGGATAGCCGATCTCAGCAAAGTCCTCTGCGAGGTGTGCCAGGGAGATTTCTGGGTTCAAGGCGCGCACCACCTCTTCGGTCAGCGGATGTGAAGAGAAGACGTGACGAACGGCCTCCAGGTCGACCGGGACCTCGTAGTAGTCCTCAGCCCATCGCTGAAACGCTTCCGGTGAGCGATCTACCAGGAGTTGAAAGAGGTGCCTTGAGCCGTCCGAATCGTCGGTTTCCTCATCAGGAAAGTCGATCGTCCCTGTCTTCCAAGCGTCATCTGCCGTCTCTCGCCACATACAAGCAGTGACGATGGGCATTCCGTCCTCGTCCGAGAACGCCGGCTCCTCGACGCACGGCCGGAAGACGTCAGGAACCTGGTCGAGCACTCCAGGCCATGGCCCGTCCGTGTCTTGCGGATCTCGAACATCGCACCCCTTGAGCTGGGGTGTTGCGACGACCGCTAGAACTCAAGGGTGGCGGCCCGGGGCCTTTCGCGTGGGTCAGGGGATGCCGGCTCCGGTGAGGACGGCGGTCACGGCGAAGCAACCTCGTGCAGGGCCTGGTCCAGGAGGGCGGCCGCGCCGGGGTCACGCTGGAGCCATGCGCCATTGCCGAGGGCATGGGCGGTGCAGACCAGGGCGGGGGCGCCAGGGGCTACGCCACAGCGGGTGGCGCATCGGTCGACGGCGTAGTGGGTGAGGCAGGAGAAGTCCGAGGACCCTGCGGAAGGGGCGGATCCAGGCCCAGGAGTCGGTTGGCGGCGGGTGCAGGTGATGCAACCTTCCCGGCCGGAACGGTCCTTGCGCTCGGCGACTTACCCAAATCAAGGCACCCCCGCCTCTCTGGCCATTTGGACCCCGGGGACGCCAACTTCGGCATCGGTTCGCCAGTTTTCGTTTCGTCGGCCGCTTTTGCCCCCGGCACCCGCAGAGGCCAACAGGCATCAGCATCAACCCGCCGAGCGCGATAGACAAATCATGAAACAACGTTTGAAAAGTCCCCGCCTCAGAACGCGCCGCGTCAGACATACGCCCCTCAAAGACGGAACCCGAACAACGGGGCCAAAGCAGACAGGGGCCGATTCAAGTCAAATCCTTCTCCTGATCTTCACCGTGTGGACAATCTCTGCAAAGATCTTTTTTTGGCGAGCGTTGAGGCGCGCCCAGTGAAGAAGGAGCATCAACAATATGAAGGACATCGGCAGGTTCTTTGCCGTCATGGCCGCGAGCATGACTGTCGCCGCTGGCGCATTCGTATCACCGGCGAGCGCCGCCCCGCAGCCGCCGGCATTCCTGGGTGATGTATCCGAGTGGGGCATGGTCGAAATCAAGGTCGATGACACGTCCTCTGAGATAACCCCCTTCACCACCGAGGACGTCGGCGGCGGCACCTGGACTTACGGAACCGTGCTGAACTCCGACGGGAAGCTCTGCTACTCGTACTACTTCCACGCCTCCGTGAGTCACAAGTCCACCGCGAAGATCCAAAACCGCAGCACCACCGCCACCAACAGCCCCGGGTACACGTCCTTCGCCGAGAGACAGGGGGGAGGTGCCTACACCTGCTACGCGTACTGGGGCAAGCTCTGACGGCCGCTAGTACGGCCCCGAGCACCGACCGGTGAATCAACTTGCGGGGCCGTGAGCCGCTGTCGCCTGCGACCCCGCAAGTCGCTCAACTTGCCCACTCTCGGCCGAGTTATGAGACGAGGCTCCAGAGTAGACTCACCAAGCGGATAACCCTCAAGGCGTTCCGCTACGGAAAAGGATCTTTAAATCGCGTGTTCGCATACCGTTCTCAAGTCCTGACGCTCGGGGCGGCCCTGGCAGTCGGTATCACTTTTGGAGTCCTCGCCCCAGTACTTGAGGCCAGAGAGTCCCCCGTTTTGCATGCCCTGCATCTAACTCTTGCGGCGGGCTGGTCTTGGGCGGCACTCTCCTTTTTTGTAGGTATTTCGTGCGCATCAAAAAAAATGTCTGCCACCTTGGGCGCAGTATCCCTAACTGTGGCCGTCCTTGCGTACTACACCACTAAAGCACAGCGCGGCGAATATCGATCACCTGTTGACTTGAGCAGCCCTTCATCGGGAGTCTATTTCAACTGGATGGAGTTCGGTTCGAAGATAGGTTTCTGGTGCGTTATCGGATTGATCGCGGGCACAATTTTGGGCTTGGCTGGCAACATGTCGCGGCGTCCGGGCACTCAAGGACTTGCCCTTCAACTCCTGATCCCTCTGATCGCACTTGCCGAGACGACGATGAGGATCGCCACCGAGGCATCGAGCCAAGGGGCCGTTGCCGACGCCACCTGGAATATCACGCGAGGAGCAGCCGTGGCCGCCTGCTTCCTATTGATCGGACGGGCGATTTCCACCCGCCGTCGTTCGCCCGTGCAGATGAGTCGAAAGTAGAGCACAGCCCCGGAGCCAGGATGGGCGCCAGATTTTGGATGTCGAGCACATAACGGAGTGGCCACAGCGGCTGTCAACTCCCCCATTGAGCACTTCCTGGCCACCCCGAGCTTGATCCTCAGCTCCAGTCCAATGCCGATCCGGTCCCACCGCAGAAGACGCCCAGGACGCCTGAGGCGCCCCCGCTGCTGCCGCCTCTGACGGCGGCCGATGACCTGTCCGCCAACCGTCCTGGCGAGTCTCTGCTCAACAAGTCCGGGCCGGGCCTGATCAAGCGCGTCGTCTCACAGCTCCTACGGCGCTCCACCGAATAGGACTCCTGGCGGAAGGGCCTTGCGGGGGAGCAGAGGGTGGGAGCCGAACTGCACCGCTTGGAGCGGCACGGCTGGCGCGTCCTGCATTCCATCCCCTTGGCCGACAAGGTGGATGTGGATCACTCGCTCATCGGGCCCGGCGGCGTGTTCAGCATCAATACGAAGCACCACCACAAAAGGGCTGTATGGGTCGGCGATGAGTCCGTGAAGGTTGATCACGGAAAGCCGGCACCTTACGCCCGCAAGAGCCGAGCCGAGGCCAAGCGGGTAGCCCGAGTGCTTGAGCACTATTGCGGCTTCTCTGTACCGGTGACGCCGGTGCTCGTTTTCGTTGGTGTGACCGATTTGAACGTGGTCGCCACGCAGCTCAGCGTGCGCGTCTACAGGGAGCGTGAGGTTGCGGCACTGGCGCCGCTTTCAGGGGTGCTGGCGGCCGAGCGGGTTGAGCAGGTGTACAGCGTTGCTCGCCACCGTCAGGCTTGGACCCAGGTCCCGTCGGCCGCGGAACGCAGGAGCTGACCCGCTACGCCAAGGGCATCGACGCGCGGCAGACCCACGAGCGTATCGAGGACCTGCTGCGTAAATACGAGTGATTGCCCGGGCTCCGGGGCCTCATACTTCCGGCGTGGACATATCCGACGATGGCCGGAAGCTCGATCCTGAGTGGGTAGAGGTCGGCAACAACACATGCGGGGTTCTTCACGGTTGCCGTGATGCCTCCGCGGTGGCCCAGCACTTCGTGAGGGCGGGATGGAGTTCGAGGTCGTCCTCCTGGCACAGCTACGAGGTTGAGACCAACTGGGGCCAACTGGAGGTCGACCCGATCGAGGACGCAAGCGTTCTGCTGAACGGTGTCGTCGACCCGCAGCGTTTTGACGAGATTGACGGCCTACTCAGCCGCTTTGGTCTGGGGTACTCCCTGGAGCTCTACGAAGGAGATGGCAGCCTGGTTCGCGAGACCAAGCGTGATCGCTGAGCCGCGCGCGTGGCTCCTAGCGATCTGTCCGGGTGCCTCGCCGTTTCTACGGGCTCACCTGCGTCAATGCCTCAAGATCCCGTCCACGCCTCGTCCACGGACCCTGACATGGAGCCGCTTCGGGCTGCATCGGCCTGCACATACGCGAAGACCCCGGCCTCAGCGTTTCCGCTGGTGACGGGGTCTTTGGGCACCTCATGTTGGGTGCCCCCGGCAGGATTCGAACCTGCGCACACGGCTCCGGAGGCCGTTGCTCTATCCCCTGAGCTACGGGGGCGTGTCTCGCGGTGGTGGTTCCTCGCGGCGACGGGTAGAACACTACCAGCTCCCTCGGGGTGTTCATGAACGGGTTTCCCCGTGGTCGTGCCGTGGTCAGGGACGTTGTGGGTCGCCCGCAGGGGGTGGAAGTGGGGAAAACCCGGACGCGGTGGCCGGTCCCGACCTACTCTCGAAGTTGTGCCAGGCGCGTCTGGCCGGGTGCTTGTTGTGGACGACAACAAGGTCATCCGGCAGTTGATCAGGGTCAACCTCGAGCTGGAGGGCTTCGAGGTCGTGACCGCGGCCGATGGTGCCGAGTGTCTGGAAGTCGTCCATCAGGTGCGGCCCGATGTCGTCACGCTCGACGTCGTCATGCCGCGGTTGGACGGTCTGCGGACCGCCGCCGGGCTGCGGGCGGACCCCCTGACCCGGCACCTGCCCATCGCCATCGTCAGCGCCTGTACGCAGTACGAGGTCGATAGCGGCCTCGATCTCGGCGTCGACGCCTTCCTTGCCAAGCCGTTCGAGCCCGCGGAACTGGTGCGGCTCGTGCGGCAGTTGATCGAGCGGGCGGCGGAGCGGGGTTCCGAGGACGGTGACGCCGGGTTGGGTGAGTGGCTCGGGGCCGCCGAGGCCGAGCGGGCCGGGCGTGCGGGTGGGTGAGGGCGGGGCGCCGCGCCACTGTGCCGGGCTGGCCGCCGTAGCGACGTTTGTTTGATACCGGGTGCCGTGGTGACAGTCGTTTGTGCTGCCGGGTGCCGTAGCGACGCTCGGCTGATGCTGGGTGTCGTCGTGACGTTCGTCTAAGGCCGGGTGCGTAGAGACGTTCGTCTTACGCCGGGTGCGTAGAGACGTCCGACTGACGCCGGGTGCGTAGAGACGTCCGACTGAGGCCGGGTGTCGTCGTGACGTTCGTCTGACCTCGTCCATATCCCGGAACGGGGCCCAAATCGGCTCGCATACCCACCCCCCTCCTCCCATACGCTTGTCCCGTGACCCCCGTCGAGCTCTCCCGCACCGTGCTGCACGCCGTGCGTCGTGCTGTCGACGAGGGTCGGTTGAGTGTGGTTGTGCCTGCTCGGGCCGTCGTGACGCCGCCCGGGCCGGGGGGATGGGGCGACTACGCCACCAACATCGCCCTCCAGCTCGCCCGGCCGGCCGGGCAGCCGCCGCTGCGGGTCGCCGAGGTGCTGCGGCCGTATCTGGCGGGGGCCGACGGGGTCCGCGGTGTCGAGGTCACCGGGCCCGGGTTCCTGAACATCGCCCTGGAAGCGGACCCCTCCGTCGACGTCGTACGCCGAGTTCTGCGGGACGGGGTCCGCTACGGGCACAGCGATGTCCTCGCCGGGCAGGTCCTGCACCTGCACGCCCCCCACGAGGTGCGCGCCCTCGTCGTACTCGACGCCTCCGCCCGCATCCTGCGTTCCCAGGGCGCCGTCGTCCGCACCAGCTGTGATGCCCGGCCCGAGCCCGAGTGGGAGGCCGTACTCGGCGTCCACGTCGACGCCCCCGGCTTCCAAGACACCCACGGTAGCGACACAGACGTCACCAGCGACGTCGTCCTCATTCGGCCCACCCCCTCCCCGGCCGACCCCACCCCCCTCGCCCGCGCCGCTGCCCGCTGGGCACTGCTCCACCCCGCCCCCCACGACCGCCCTCGCATCACCGCCGATCACCTGGCGCAGCGCGAGAGCAACCCCCTCTTCCGCGTCCGCTACGCCCACGCCCGCACCCGTGCCCTCGTCCGCAACGCCGCCGACCTGGGCTTCGCCGCCGAACCCGGCAGCATCGACGTACCGCATCACAGCGCCGAACACAACGGCGGACGCAACGCCGCCCTCGCCGCCGTCCTCACCCCCCTCGCCGACCACCCCCGCGTCCTCGGCGCCGCCGCCACCCAGCACGCCCCCGACCGTCTCGCCCGGCACCTCGTCGACGTCGCCGATGCCGTCCTGCCCCTCCTGCACACCGTTCTGCCGCGTGGTGCGGAGAAACCCTCGGCCGCCCACCGCGCCCGGCTCGCGCTCGCCGAAGCCGCCGGGACGGTGCTGGCCGGTGGCCTGTCCCTGCTCGGCATCGACGCACCCGAACACCTTTGAGAGAGCAAAAGAGAAATGAGCCGTTCCGCACACCCCGCCGGGCCCCGTCACGCCGACGTCTTCACCGAGGGCCACTACAGCGCCCCGCCCGCCGACCTCAACGCCCTCGACGGCAAGGTCTGGGCACAGACCGTCAGCCGGGACGCCGATGGTGTCGTCAGCGTCGGCGGTCTTCCGGTGACGCGGCTCGCGGAGGAGTTCGGCACCCCCGCCTACCTCCTCGACGAGACCGACTTCCGGGCGCGTGCCCGCGCCTGGCGCACCGCGTTCGGGCATGACGCCGACGTCTTCTACGCGGGGAAGGCGTTCCTTTCGCGTGCCGTCGTGCGGTGGCTGCACGAGGAGGGGCTGAACCTGGACGTGTGTTCCGGGGGCGAGCTTGCCACCGCGCTCTCCGCCGGGATGCCCGCCGACCGCATCGCCTTCCACGGCAACAACAAGTCCGAGGACGAGATCCGGCGGGCCGTCGAGGCCGGCGTGGGGCGGATCGTGCTCGACTCGTTCCAGGAGATCGTCCGTGTCGCCCACATCGCCAAGGAGCGGGGCCGGCGGCAGCGCGTGCAGATTCGTATCACCGTCGGCGTGGAGGCACACACGCACGAGTTCATCGCCACCGCGCACGAGGACCAGAAGTTCGGCATCCCGCTCGCCGGCGGGCAGGCCGCCGAGGCCGTCCGACGGGCCCTGCAGCTCGACGGGCTGGAGCTCATCGGCATCCACAGCCACATCGGGTCGCAGATCTTCGACATGTCCGGGTTCGAGGTGGCCGCGCATCGCGTCGTCGGGCTGCTCAAGGACATCCGGGACGAGCACGGCGTCGAACTGCCCGAGATCGATCTCGGCGGCGGCCTCGGTATCGCCTACACCAGCGACGACGACCCGCGCGAGCCGCACGAGATCGCCAAGGCCCTCACCGAGATCGTGACCCGCGAGTGCGAGGCCGCGAAGCTGCGGACACCGCGTATCTCCGTCGAGCCGGGGCGCGCCATCGTCGGGCCCACCGCCTTCACGCTCTACGAGGTCGGCACGATCAAGCCCCTCGACGGGCTGCGGACGTATGTCTCGGTCGACGGTGGAATGTCGGACAATATTCGTACCGCGCTGTACGACGCGGAGTACAGCGTGGCGCTGGTCTCCCGTGCCTCCGACGCCGAGCCGATGCTGGCCCGCGTCGTCGGCAAGCACTGCGAGAGCGGCGACATCGTCGTGAAGGACGCCTTTCTGCCGGCCGACCTGGCCCCGGGTGACCTGATCGCCGTACCGGCCACGGGCGCCTACTGCCGGTCCATGGCCAGCAACTACAACCACGTGACCCGCCCGCCGGTCGTCGCCGTGCGGGACGGGGAGGCGCGCGTCATCGTCCGCCGCGAGACGGAGGAGGACTTGCTGCGTCTCGACGTCGGGTGAGCTGACATCGGCAGACATCGGCAGACATCGGCAGACATTGGCGGAGCGCATCGACCGGGCAGGTTCCGGCGCCGGGCGGCCGGCCAGCCGGGGCGGACAGGTCGCAGCGCCGCCCCCAGCGCCGGGCGCTGCGCCCACGCCCACGCCGACGCCCCAGCGCTGGAACGCCCGCCGACGCCGACGCCGCAGCGCCGACTGCCCCGCCGACGCCGCAGCGCCGACTGCCCCGCCGACGCCGCAGGGGCGACAG
>NZ_JBFBJT010000020.1:0-71913 GCF_040686175.1 Streptomyces sp. NPDC086077
GATCCTCGGGCGTCGATCAACTGGTGCCTGTCCCTGGCAACAGGTGAGGGCAAGAGTCCGGTGAGATCAGGCTCCGTTGCCCGCCCGCATCACCGTGAGGGACACCTCGGAATCGTTCCCGGCCACGGGCACCTCCCCGCCCGTCCACCCCACCGTCAGCTGGTCACGCTCGTCCGGCGGGGTCACCAGCAGCGATGCCGGAGTGGCCGTACGGGCGCCGGTGAGCTCGGCGCTGGTGTACGACAGGCCGGACCAGGCGGCGTCGCCCGGCCCCAGCGTCACTCTGGCGGGACCGCCGCCCTCGCGCACCGGGTCGGGACCGAGCTGCCTGCCGGAGGCGTCGACGAAGGCGGCGCCCGGATAGCCGAACAGGGTGCAGGTGCGCGGCGAGGTGTTGGTCAGCACGATCGGGAAGTTCCGCTGGCCGGCGCCCGGGTCGGCGCGGCCGAGGGAGGCGCGCAGGTCGGTGGTGTGGCAGCGGGTGCCGCCCGTGCCGGGCTCGGCGGCCGTGGCGGCGGGGCCCGTGGAAGTCGCCGCCTCGCCGGGGGTGCCCGGCGCGCTCGCGGACGCGGCGTCCGTGCCGGGCGGCGGCTCCTGCGGCCGGCCGTCCGCGCCGCCGGTCGTGCCGCCGCATCCGGACAGCAGGCCCAGCACCGCGACCGCGCTGACGAGGAGCGCCGGGCGGCGCGCCGTGGGGGAGCGCAGCGCGGACGGGGCCGTGGACGTCATGTTCCTCACCACTCCCGGACGTTCGCGGATGCGTGCGTACCTTTGCTTGTGCCCGGGGCCCGGCGACAGATGCGGCGGGCGCCGGGCAATGGCGCCCCAAGGTCGGCGCACCGGGGTCCCGCGTGGCTCACTCCTCGTCGAGCAGTGCCAGTTCCGCCCAGATCGTCTTGCCCTCGGGTGTGTGCCTGCTGCCCCAGCGCTGGGTGAGCTGGGCGACCAGGAGGAGGCCGCGCCCACCCTCGTCCCAGGTCTTGGCGCGCCGCAGGTGCGGTGCGCTGTGATTGGTGTCCGACACCTCGCAGATCAAAGTGACCGTGTCGTGGATCAGCCGCAGGCGGATGGGGCGGGCGCCGTACCGGATGGCGTTGGTGACCAGCTCGCTGACCACCAGCTCGGTGGTGAACCCTGCCCCCTCCAGCCCCCAGACGCCGAGCTGCTCGATCACCTGCCTGCGCACCGGGGCGACCAGCGCCGGGTCGGCCGGGATGTCCCAGGTCGCGACCCGCGAGGCGGGCAGCCCCTGGGTGCGGGCCAGCAGCAGGGCGACGTCGTCGCAGGCGCCGCCCGCCGGCAGCAGCTGGTGCAGGATCTGGTCGCAGGTCACGTCCAGGGTCGCGGCGGTCCGGGACAGGGACTCGCGCAGCAGCCGGTGGCCGGCCTCCGCGTCCCGGTCGGGGGACTCGACCAGTCCGTCGGTGAAGAACGCCAGGACGGTGCCCTCGGGCAGATACAGCTCGGCCGTCTCGAAGGGCAGCCCGCCGAGGCCCAGCGGTGGCCCCGTCGGCAGCTCGACCTCCTCGGCCGTACTCCCCGGCCGCACCATGAGCGGGGCGGGATGCCCGGCCCGGGCCAGCGTGCAGCGCCGCGACACAGGGTCGTACACCGCGTACAGACAGGTCGCCCCCACCTCGCCCGGGCTGCCGTCCGTGCCGGCCTCGTCGGAGAGCCGCAGGACCAGGTCGTCGAGGTGGGTGAGCAGCTCGTCGGGGGCGAGGTCGATGTCGGCGAGCGTGCGCACGGCCGTACGCAGCCGTCCCATCGTGGCGGAGGCCTGGATGCCGTGGCCGACGACGTCGCCGACCACCATCGCGACCCGCATCCCGGACAGCGGGATCACGTCGAACCAGTCGCCGCCCACCCCGGTCCGTGCCGCCGGCAGGTAGCGCGAGCACGCCTGCACGGCCGCCGTGCTCGGCAGTGACTGCGGAAGCAGGCTGCGCTGCAGGGCGAGGGCGGTCTCGCGCTCCCGGGAGTAGCGGCGGGCGTTGTCCATGCAGACGGCGGCACGTGCCGTGATCTCCTCGGCCAGCAACTGGTCGTCCGGCGTGAACGGGTCCGGGCGGCGGAACCGGATGAGAACCGCGACGCCCAGGGTCGTACCGCGCGCCCGGATCGGCACGGACATCATGGCGTGGACGCCGTACTGCCGGATCCACTCCCTGCGGGCGGTGTCCCGGCTCAGCCACTGGGTGAGGGCCTCGGCCGGCAGGACCGCCGCCGTCGTCCGGCCGGACAGCAGGGAGTCGGCCTGCGGCGAGGTGGCGGGGTAGGTGTCCAGTTCGCCCGGCCGCACGACCGCCTCGGGACTGCCGGGCCCGACCGGTCGGTGAGCCGCCCGGCGCAGCGTGATCGGCGCGGTGAGCGGGCCGGTGGCGGTCTCGCCCCCGGGCTCGGGCGGGTCGAGCAGGTCGACGCTGACGAAGTCGGCGAGCCGGGGCACACAGACGTCCGCCAGTTCCTGCGCCGTCCGGACGACGTCGAGGGTGCTGCCGATCCGGCGGCTCGCCTCGTTGACCAACTGGAGCCGTTCGCGGGCGAGGTACTGGTCGGTGAAGTCGTGCACGGCCACGCTCACCCCGCGCACCCGCCCCGCCTCGTCCCTGATCGGCGCCATCCGGGCCAGCCAGGCGTGCATCAGACCGTCCTCGCCTACCGGGAGATAGGTCCGGATGTCGTGCCCCACGCCGGTGGTGAGCACGTGCCGCAGTTGCCGTTCGATCTCCTGGCCCTGCAGCCGGCCGCTGAGCTCGGGCACGCGCAGGCCGCGCACCCGCTCCTCGGGCAGCCCGACGAGCGAGGCCAGGGCACCGTTCATCCGGTACAGCCGGAGGTGATCGTCGTAGATCGCGACGGCACAGGGCGACTGGATCAGCTCGGCCCGGTCCAGCGCACTGCTCTCCGGGCGGGACCGGGCGCTCTCCAGCGGGCTGACGACCAGCCATTCCCCGCCACCGCCGTCCGGGCCGGGCCGCCGGTGGGCGAGCAGCCAGACGGACACCGTGCGGCCGTCCTGGCGGCGCAGAGTGAGGGTGCCGTCCCAGCGCGGACCGTGGGTCGTGGGCGCCGGACCCTGGACGAGCCGCGCGGCGGAGCGCCCGACGACCTCGTCCGCCGTCCAGCCCAGCAGCCGCCGGGCACCTTCGCCCCACTCGGTCACCCGGCCCTCGGCGTCGATGACGGCCCGGGCCGTGGCAGCCTCGTCGAACGGGTACTCCGGGGTCATCGTCGTCACTCCATCGCGCATACGCACAGTGAACAATCGAGCCACATCGGTTCCAGCGTAGTGTGTGGCGGTCCCGTGCGAATCCGGTCGCCGGCCGCCTGGCGCCAGGTCAGAAGCTGTTCGTCCGTGACACCTTGTGAGTGCTTCGGCACGTCATCGGCCACGGGTGACCCGTCTCGCCCGCATTCTGAGCGTCCTCCGTCCGTCCGGTACCGTCTCCTGGTCCCTCTGAGCTGGTGGTATTTACGGTCGAGTACCCTGGCGGTACCTTGAGGACATGCCAGCCCTCAACGTGGAGTTCAGTGAGCGTGAGCTGGAGGACCTGCGGCAGATCGCCAAGGAGCGCGGTACGTCGATGAAGGCCCTCGTGCGTGAGGCGGCCGCTGCCGACATCGCGCGCCATCGGGCGCTGCAGGAGGGCGCCGAGGCCTTCCGCCGGTTCTTCGCCGCCCACGCGGACGAGTTCGCGGACGCCTTCCCCGACGACGAGCCGCCCGCCGGTGGCGAGGGACGGGCCGCCTGAGAGATGGCACCCGTCCTGCACATCGACGTCCCCTGGCTCCTCCAGCGGCACGAGGAGGTTTTGCCGGACCAGCCGACGATCAACGACTTCTCCGCCCTGGTCGCCGCCGTCGCCCGGCACCGCGTCGACCCGCCCCGCCTCGGTGTGAACTCCGACCCCGCCTGGCGGGCCGCGGCCCTGCTGCACACCCTCGCCCTGCTCAAGCCCCTGCCCTCGGCCAACGCCCGCTTCGCCTGCGCGACCGCCGTGGCCTACATGTTCGTCAGCGGCGTCGGCGTCGACCCGCCCTCCGGGGCCCTGGTCGGCCTCACCCGCGACCTGATCGACGGCAGGACGGACGCGTACGGGGCGGCGGACCGGCTGCGGTCCTGGCAGATCTGACGCCCGGGTACCACGCGGGCGTACGGGAGTTTCACACGCGGCGCTCGAAATGGCGAATGGCGAGCCACGCGCAAGAGTTGCCGCCGAATTTTACTTTCTGTCAGTGGTGGGTATGTTGCCCAACCGCCTTGTTGGTCCAGAGCGAGCTGTGCAAAGGTGAACCCTCCGGCGGGGGGTAATGGCCGGGCGCACGCGCACAATTCACGCCCCTCGCACCCCGTGAAAAGGGTACGCACCAACCAGGCCGCCCTTTTTGACGGACAGAACTCCTGTGTCACCTTGCGTGGGAAGGAATCCGCTCAGTGCCCACCCCCCACCCCCCTCGTCCGCCTCACCCGCCGGCGGGCGGTGATCCGGCCGAGTCCGACGTCGCCCTCGCCGCCCGGCTGACCGGCGCCCCGGACGTCGAGGTCGCCCATTCCACGGCGCTGCTGCTCGCCCGCCACTGGCAGTCGGCCCACGACTACGCGGTGATCTGCCTCGCCTCCTCGACGGGCATCGCGTCCATGGTCACCTCGGCGGCCTTCCACCAGGTCTTCGACCGTCTCACCCTGGGGGAATCGGGCGAGGCGCTGCGGCCCCGGGTGCTGGTGACCGTGCGGGACGTCGTCCGGCTGTGGTCCGCGGAGGAGCGAATAGCGGGGGCACTGCCGGAGTTGCGGAAACCGGCCGGTGGGCGGGGTATGCGCGCCGCCAAGTCCATGACGCCGGAAAACCGCAAGCTGGCCGAACGCGCATTCCAGAGTCTTCCCGGAGCGGCCCGCACTCTGCTGTGGCACCACGAGGTCGAGGCGGAGCCGATCACCCTCCCCGCCGGTCTGCTCGGCACGGACACCGACACCGCGTCGGCCATCCTCGAACAGGCCCGGGACAAATTCCGCGAGGGCTGTGTGCGGGCCCATCAGGAACTCGCGCCGTCCAAGGACTGCCGCTACTACAACCGTCTCCTCGATGTCCCGATCCGCCGTGGCGGCGCCCTGCTGCCGGACGTCCAGCAGCACCTCGTGGAGTGCCGCTACTGCCGTGACGCCGCCGAGCAGCTCAGCCACTTCGAGGGCGGGCTGGGCGTGCTGCTCGCCGAGGCCGTGCTCGGCTGGGGCAGTCGCCGCTATCTCGACTCCCGGCCCGGCCGCAACCAGCACCGGCCGCGCACCCGCGCCGCGGCCCGTCGCAGCCGCGCCCGCCGCGTGGAGCGGCACGGCATCCTGGCCCGCCTTCCCGGCATGACCGGGCGCTCCTCCCGGGCGCTGCGCACGGGAGCGGGCATCGCCTCCGCCGCCCTGCTCGGCACGCTCCTCGCCACCAGCCTGTCGTCCTACGACGGTGACACGGACCCCACGGCCTCCGCGGGCGCCACCGAAGGCACTGACGGCACCGAGTCGGTGCCCGGCACCGGCACCCAGGCCCAGCCCACTGCCCCCGGCACCGCCCAGCTCCCGAACGCGCCCCGGCAGACCCGGCTGCGCAACGCCGAGAGCGAGCTGTGCCTCGACATCCGCGGCGAGGTCGAGGAGGCGGCAGCGGCCGTACTGGAGGCGTGCTCGCCCGAGCCGACCCAGCAGTGGTCGTACGAGACCGACGGGCAGTTGCGCAGCGTGGCCGACCCCGAGCTGTGCCTGGATTCGCACGCGGACGCCGGTGTCGTCATCCTCGGCGCGTGCGCGGGGGAGTGGGACGGGCGCGCGAACGATGTGCGCTACGACCTCACCGTCCAGGGCGAGTTGCTGCCGCGCTGGGACGAGCAGCTCGCGCTCTCCGTCACGACGGGCGACCCGGGCGCCGACATCGTCGTTAAGGTCCGCGACGGCTCCGACGACCAGCGGTGGCTGACCGATCCGCAGACAGCCGGCGCGGGCTCGTTGTCGGTCGCCGAGACGACCGACGCGTCGGCGCGGCAGGCGGGGCTGGGGAGCGGGGGCTAGACCCTGGCGTCACACTGCCGTCGTCCGCCCTTGAGGGCGCACCTGACGCCGCGCGGCCAAAGGGAGTTCGACAAGGGCGCGACGACACCTGGCGGACGCGTCCGTGTGCCCGCTGGCCCTGACCGGCGTCGGCGCCTGCCAGGGCGCGACCGCCGCCCGTGCGGCGGTCAGGCGGGTCCTTCCACGACGTCGGCGGGACCTATGGTCGCGGGGGTGGCGTGGCCCGACAGGGCGAGGGTCAGGTCGAGTTCGGCGAGCAGGCAGCGGATCACGTGCTCCACGCCCCCCTGGCCGTCGAGCGCGAGACCGTAGACGTAGGGCCGTCCGACCAGGACCGCCCGCGCACCCAGGGCCAGCGCCTTGAAGACGTCGTCCCCCGTGCGCACCCCGCTGTCGAACAGCACCGTCAGCCGGTCACCGGCCGCCGCCACCACGCCGGGCAGCGCGTCGGCCGCCGCCACGGAACCGGCCACCTGGCGCCCGCCGTGGTTGGACACCACGACGCCGTCCATCCCGGCGTCGGCGGCCTGCCGGGCGTCGTCCGGGTGCAGGACACCCTTGAGGACGATCGGGCCGTCCCAGTTCTCCCGCAGGAACGTCAGGTCCGGCCAGGTCTTGGCGGGGTCGGCGAACATGCCGACGAAGTGCATGACCGCCGCGTTGGGATCCTCGTGCACGGGCTTTGCCAGGCCCGCGCGGAAGGCCGGGTCGGTGAAGTAGTTGGCGGTGCCGACACCGTGCAGGAACGGCAGATACGCCTGGTCCAGGTCGCGTGGCCGCCACGCCAGCAGCGGCGTGTCCAGGGTGACCACCAGGACGCTGAACCCTGCCGCCTTCGCCCGTCCGAGGAAGCTGCGGGTCACCTCACGGTCCTTGGCCCAGTACAGCTGGAACCAGCGCTCGGCGTCGCCCATCGCCCTCGCGACCTGCTCGATGGGCGTGCTGGAGGCAGAGGACAGTACAAAGGGCACGCCCTGCGCGGCGGCCGCCCGGGCGGCGGCGCACTCCGCGTCCGGGTGCATGATCGACAGCACCCCGACCGGCGCCAGCGCCACCGGCGCGGGCAGGGCGCGGCCCAGCGCCTCCACCGACAGGTCCCGCTCGTGCACGTCCCGCAGCATCCGCGGCACGATCCGGCGGCGGCGCAGGGCCGCCCGGTTGGCGCGGGCCGTGCTGCCGTCGCCGGCGCTGCCCGCGACGTAGCCGACGGGTCCGGGTCCGAGCCGCTGCTCGGTGAGCTCCTCCAGACGGGTCAGGTCGGTCGGCAGCCGCGGCACGGCTCCCGTCATCCCGTTCAGATAGATCTCGTACTGGAAGTCGGCCCAGTGTTTCGCCATCGCCAGGTCCCCGCCCTCTCGCCGTCGAGCCGCGTCGTCCCGACGATACTGGCGAGTAAGGGCAGGTCCGTCCAGCGGTGCGCCTCACTCCTGGGCGACCGACCGGTGCAGGATCGTGGCCAGTTCGCGGGGCCGGGAGTACATCGGCCAGTGCCCGGTGTCCATCCGCACCAGCTCCCAGTGCTCACCGGCGAGCAGCACCCGCGCGGCGCCCAACGGCTCCTCCCCGTCGAGCAGGCACTTGATGTACGTCGCCGGGAGCTCGGCCAGGGAGCCGGACAGGACCGCCGGCTCGGTGAGCGTCGCACCCGGGTGCGGGGTCGAGTCCCGCACGATCCTGGCGATCTGGTCGTCCGTCAGGCCCTGGCCCGCGTAGTCGTCGGGGGTGAGCGGCGGCCAGCGGCCGTCGTTCTTCTCGATCGTCGCGCGCACATGGTCGCTCGGCCACCCCGACAGGAAGGACTCCCCGTCGACGGGCACACTGGCGTCCACGAACACCATCCGGGCCAGCCGGTCGCCGATCCGCTCGCCGGCCTGGCCGACCGGGATGCCGGAGTAGCTGTGCCCGACGAGCACGACGTCCCGCAGATCCAGGCGCTCGACCTCGTCGACGATGTCCTGGACGTGCGTCTGCTGCCCGGCCGGCTCGTCCCTTCTCCCGGCGAGGCCGGACAGGGTCAGTGGGCGCACCCCGTGGCCGGCCCCGCGCAGTTCCGCCGCCACCTCGTCCCACGCCGAGGCGCCCAGCCACGCACCTGCCACAAGCACGAATTCGGTCATGGCGGCAACGTAGCGCGTGGCACCGACAAGCTGCCCGGGGACGGCGGCCAGGGGGTCGGTCGGGCAGCGCCGGCGACTCCAGCGGAAAAGCGCAAAGGGCAAAACGGACCGCGCCCAGAGTGCATCCGGAATGTTTCAGGCCGATTAAGGAACTGCGGAAATCCAGCCATTCGGCCATGTGGGTGATCAAGAACGGCACCTTCACGCGGTTGTAACGTTCGAATTCCGTGACTTCGCGCCACTGTTTCAATACGCAAGGTTACTGAAACGCATGGGGTCGAGGTGAGTTTCGGCGGCGGACTAGGCAGACTCGCCGTCGCCGGTCGGGCACCAACCACGCCCACTCCGGCACGACACGCAATCAAGCGGAAGGATGCACACAATGCGGAACCCCGCGCGCTGGGCAGCGACCTTCGGCCTCACGGCCGCCGCCGTCTGCGGACCCCTGACCGGAGCCGCGCACGCCAGCCCCGCCGCCGATCCGGCCTCGCTCTACGCCCCGTCAGCCCTGGTGCTCACCACGGGCCACGGAGAGAGCTCGGCCACTGTCACCCCCGAGCGGGCGGTGACGCTGAGCTGCGCCCCGAAGGCGTCCGGGACGCACCCGAACACCGTCGCGGCCTGCGCCGAACTACGCGGCGCCGACGGGAACCTCGACGCCCTGGAAAGTAGAGGCGGAGTGTGGTGCACCCGTGAGTACGACCCCGTGGTCGTCCGGGTCGACGGTGTCTGGCAGGGCCAGTACGTCTCCTATGAGCGCACCTTCGCCAACGAGTGCGTGAAGAACTCGTACGGAACGAGCGTCTTCGCGTTCTAGGACCGGGATCGCCGGGCCCCCGTGAATGCCGCGAACGACCCGCAGTTGGGGAGTGCGGGCCGTCGTCGCGGGGGCCCTGGTGGGTCTCGCCCCAGGGGTCGGCCGGGCGGAGTGGGGCCGCCCGCCGACCCCTGGGATCACTCGTCGGGCCGCTGGGCCCGGGCCCGGTGGCTGGTGTCGCACCAGGGGTAGCGGCGACTGCGCCGGCAGGTGCACAGCGCGACCCGGAAGCGGTCGGAGGAGACGGTCGTACCGTCCTCCAGCTCCACTTCCACCGGCCCCTCCACCAACAGGGGCCCGCGGCGCTGGACGGCGATCCGGCGCGGGGTGTCAGACGGGGAGTTCGGCACGGACCACCACCAGCTCTTCCTTGTCCTCGGTGGCGGACAGCAGCCCCCGCTCCCGCAGCCACCCTTGTCTCTCCCGCAGCACGGGACCGAAGGCGATCCGGCGCCGGCGCGTCAGGCTCGCCTTCAGGCCGGCGGCACGCAGCAGCGTCAGGGTCCGCTCGGGCCCGCTGAGGGCCGAGTGGACGACCAGCAGGACTCCGCCCGGGCGCAGCAGGGCGGGTGCCTCCCGGCAGATGCGGTCCAGGATCAGCCGCCCGTCGTGGCCCGCGTCCCACGCCCGGGCCGTGCCGCGCGGCGCTGAATCCGGGTCCGGGTCGGGGACGTACGGCGGGTTGGCCAGAATGACGTCGAACGTCTGCCCGCGCACGGGATCGAAGAGGTTTCCGCGCAGGATGCGGACCCGCAGTCCGGACAGCCGGGCGTTGATCCGGGCCGCCCAGACCGCGCGTCGTGACACGTCGACGGCCGTTACCCGCAGGCCCCGGCGCGCGGCGTGCAGCGCCAGCGCCCCACTGCCGGTGCCGACGTCAAGAACGTCCGCACCCGGTGGGAGCGGCTCCTCGGACAGGGCCTCGGCCAGCAGGTCTGTGTCTTCTTGAGGCGTGTAGACGCCGGGTGGCACCAGTGGGTTCACGTCGACCAGGTACCCGCGCATTCAGAAAATATGGGAAGTTTCGGGTGGAAGGGGTGGGGGAAGCGGTGTCCGGAGCGACGATCTGCCCGCCTGCCAGTCGGTGAGCAGCCGCTGCGCGAGCCGGTCCTCGGCATACCCGGTCGCGTCGATGCCGAAGGCGACGTCCCGGGCCAGCTGCGGCTCCTCCGCCAGCAGACCGCCGATGACGTCATGCCGTACGACCTGCTCGTGCACGGCGTCGGCCTCGACGTGCTCGTCGTAGAAGTGCTCGGCGGCCGGGCCGGCCCCGGTCCTGCGCATGGCCTCGGCGAGCCGCCGGGAGCCCGGCGACGAGGTGATCTCCACGGCGGCGAAGTGACCCACCAGGGCACCCCGCAGCGACCGGTGCAGGCCGAACAGGGACATGAGGTTCACCGTGGTGAGGAGTTCGGCGCAGGCCGCGTCCAGGTAGTGCCCGTACGTCGTGTCCAGGCCCAGGTCCGTCATCAGGTGGGCGAACAGCAGGGCGTGGACGCGGTCCGGGCGGCCGCCGCCGAACTCGTCGAACTCCACCGCCGCCATCCCCGCCTTGGCCCTGCCCCACAGCCGGGGCAGCACCCAGGCGTGCGGATCCGCCTCCTTGAGGTGGTACAGCGAGCGCTGCGCCGCGTACTCGCGCACCTGCCACAGCTCGCCCTTGTCGCGCAGGAAGTGGCTGACCCCGGTGCCGTCGACCGGCTCGACGAGGATCTCCGCGAGCGCGTCGTCGACGTCGTCGTGCACGGGGGTGTCGGCGCGCAGGGCGGACAGGAAGCGGTCCTCCAGCGCGGCGCGGACGCCCAGCAGGCCGGGGTCCCACTCACGGTCGTCGGGTACGCCCGCGAAGCCGCGGTAGTGGAGCTCGTAGCAGAGGTAGAGGGCGAGCTGGAGGTCCTCGCCGTACGGTGCCGCGCCCGCGACCTCCCCGGGGCCGGGCAGTGGGCCCGTGCCCCGGAGGTACTCCATGACCGAGGCGGAGAGGGGGCCGCGGGCGGACGGCAGCCGTGGTTCCTGATGGTCGTGCGTCATGCGGGACCGAGTACCCGCGTGACGCCAAGGCTCCCGTCCGACCGGCACCCGGTTTCGCGGGTTTCCCGAGCCCCATGAGGGCCATCAGTGATCAACTGCACGCTGAAGCCGCCACCCGTGCCGCCCGGTCCGTGGTGGGGGCTGCACGGATGGACGCGAGCGTCAGGACGTGGCGGACGCGAGCCGCAGCGGCACCGGGTCCGGCGGTGCGGTCTCCTCGCTGAGCCGGCTGACCTCCGCCCACCAGGACGGGCCCTCCTCGATGTGCCGCAGCAGGACGCCCTCGCGGATCGCCCACGGGCATACGGTGACGTTCTTCAGCCCGGTCACCTTCATGGCCGTGTGCCCGATCACCGCCCCGGCCAGGCTCTGCCCGGCGCGTGGCGCGGAGATGCCCGGCAGTTGGGCCCGCTCGGTGGGAGGCAGGGCGGCCAGCCGGGTCATGGCGGCGCGCAGGTCGGCGCGCCGCAACTCCCGCTCGACGAAGGGCCCTTCACGCCCGGGCACGGCACCGCACAGCCGGCCCAGCTGCTGGAAGGTCCGCGAGGTGACGACCGCCGACCGCGGCCCCTCCCAGCGGATCCGCGCGCCGACGTCCCGCAGTTGGTGCCGCACCTTGCGGCGCAGCGCCTTCACCTGGTCCTGCGACGGGGCATGCTGTACCGGGAAGAACTCGTGCGTCAGCCGCCCCGCGCCCAGCGGCAGCGAGGCCACGAAGTCCGGCAGGCGCCCCCGTCCGAACGCCACTTCGAACGAGCCGCCCCCGATGTCCAGCAGCGCCAGCGGCCCCGACCGCCACCCCATCCAGCGCCGCGCCGCCAGGAACGTCAGCTCGGCCTCCACCTCGCCTGGCAGTGTGCACAGCTCCACCCCGCTCCGGGCCCGGACGGCGCGCAGCACCTCCAGCCGGTTCGGCGCGCTGCGCACGATGGTGGTGGCGAAGGCCAGCGGCCCCGCCGCACCCCACCGCTGCGACGTGCGGCTCGCCTCGGTGACCGCCTCCGCCAGTCGTTCCGTGGCCTCCTCGGGGATCGCCTCCCCCGTCTTGACGTGCTCGGACAGCCTCAGCCGCCACTTGGCGGTATGAACCGGCAGCGGAACCCCGCCCTGCGCGTCCGCCACCACCAGCCGGACCGTTCTCGACCCCACGTCCACCACACTGATTCGCATGGACGGGCGAGTACCCGCTCGCGACCCCCTCCAACTGCCTCCGCCACCCGTGCGCCGTCCGGAGTGCGCCCGTACGCCGGACGGGCGCCGTCTCCCTGATGGCGGCGGCCCTCGGTCCCTCGGCTGCCCCCGCGGGGGGCCGTCCGTCAGGGTCTTGCGGGACAAGGGAGCCACTCCAGGGAAGGGTGTTCGCGAGACAATGACTTCGTAAACGAAACTGTTTCGTACACATCGATCATCGAAGGAACTGGTCATCATGCCCGCCGACCTCACCGGCACCTACCTGAACCTGGACGACGGCCGCCCCGCGATCCGCTTCGGCCGCACCTACGACCACCCGGTGGAGCGCGTCTGGCGCTTCGTCACCGACCCCGACGAACTCGCCGAGTGGTTCCCGTCCCGCGCGGAGATCGAGATGCGCCCCGGCGGCCGCGTCACGTTCGGCGGCGACCCCCACATGGAGGACTCCACCGGTGAGGTGATCGCCGTGGACCCGCCCCGGCACCTGTCCTTCGACTGGGGCGGCGACGAGGTCCACTTCGACCTGGAGGAGACCGACGGCAACAGCACCCGGTTCACCCTGACCAACGTGCTCGACGCCGCCGACACCGCCGCACGCAACGGCGCCGGCTGGGAGGTCTGCCTGGCGGCGCTGGACGCCAAGGCGCGCGGGGAGCGCTTCGAGGAACCGCACGCGGGGTCGGACGCGCACTGGAAGGGCTTCTACCAGGGCTACGTCGACGCGGGTGTCCCGTCGGGAGCCCCGATTCCGGGACAGCCCTGACCCGTCAGGCCAACTGCCGGCGCACCAGTTCGTGAAGCCTGCCGCTGGTGTCCGCGAGCAGTTGCGCCGGGGGGCCCTGCTGGGCGACCTTGCCGTCCTCCATCACGATGACGCGGTCGGCGTCCAGCACCGTCGACAGGCGGTGGGCGATCACGACGCGGGTGGCGTTGAGCGCCCTGGTGCTCTCGATGACCATGCGCTGCGTCTCGTTGTCGAGGGCGCTGGTCGCCTCGTCGAAGAACAGGATGCGCGGCCGGCGGATCAGCGCCTGGGCGATCATCAGCCGCTGCCGCTGGCCGCCGGAGACCGCCCCGTTGCCCGCGACGATGGTGTGCAGGCCCATCGGCATCCGCTTGATGTCCTCGGCGAGGCCCGCCATCTCGGCCGCCGCCATCGCCTCCTCGGGCGTGTACGGCTCGGTGCCGCAGATGACGTCCAGGATCGAGCCGGTGAACGGCTGCGCGTGCTGGAGCACCACCCCGCACTGGCGCCGTACGGCGGACTGGTCGAGCGCCGCCAGGTCCTGGCCGTCGTACAGCACACTCCCGGAGACCGGCTTGTCGAAGCCGATGAGCAGCCGCAGCAGCGTCGACTTGCCGCAGCCGGACGGCCCGACGACCGCCACGAACTCGCCCGGCCGCACCTCGAACGACACGTCGTCGAGGACCAGCGGCCCGTCGTCGGAGTACCGGAACGACAACCGCCGCGCCTCCACGGCCCCGGTGAGCGGCCCCGGCCGGGTGCTGGCCGTGCGCACCTCCGGCGTCGCCCGCAGCACCGGCTTGATCTCCTCGTACAGGGGCAGCGCGGCCACCAGCGACACGAACGCGCCCGTGATCTGGGTGACCGAGGTGAGCAGCATCGTCACCGAGGTGTTGAAGGCGAGGAACGCGGCGGCGGACATCGAGCCCCGCGCCGGTCCCGCGAGCAACATGAACATCACCAGTGAACACAGCGGCAGATAGATCGCGCCGAGCACGGTGGTGAGGTTCTTGATCCGGCCGAGACGCTGCTGGAGCTCCCGGCTGCGCGCGAACTCGCGGGCCCAGGCGGCGTACGCGTAGTTCTCGGCCGCCGCGATCCGCAGCTTGGGCAGCCCGCGCAAGGTCTGGAACGCCCGGTTGTTCAGCTTGTTGGCGAGCACCGTCAGCCGCCGCTGCCAGCGCACCTGCCACAGCCCGAGCCCGAGGAAGACACCGGCGATCACGACGAGCATGCCCATCGCGGCCAGCGCCATCGGCACGCTGTACCAGAGCAGCAGCCCCAGGTTCATCGCCCCCACGGTCACCGACTGGGCGACGGTCGGGCCGACCCCCGCGAGCAGCCTGCGAATCGCGCTGATGCCCATGGCCGCGCTGGCCAGCTCGCCCGTGGAGCGGCCGGTGAAGAACTTCGTCGGCAGCCGCAACAACCGGTCCCACACGGCCGGTTGCAGCGTCGCCTCGATACGGCCCTCCAGCCGCAGGATGGTCATGTTCTGGAGCAGCATGAAGGCGGCCGCGACGACGCTGCTGACCATCACCGCAAGACAGACCTGCGCGATCAGCCCCGCCTCGGCCTTCGGCACGAACTCACCGAGCACCTTGCCGGTCGCGATGGGCACCAGCGCGCCGATCGCCACCGTCACCAGCCCGCTCAGCAGCAGCCCGGTCACATCCCGGCGCGTGCCGCGCATGCAGAACCGGAGCAGCCCGAGCGGACCCAGCGGGCGTTCGGGCAGCGGCCGGTAGAACATCACCGCGCGCGGCTCGAACTCCGGCGCGTTGGCCTTCTCGATCGGCGTCTCGCGTCCGGTCGCCGGATGCACCGCCACATAGCCGCCACGCCGCCACAGCAGCGCGACCGGAGCCCCCGACAACGCCCGGTGGCCCACCAGCGGGCCCACGTCGTCACGCCACCAGCTGCCGTCCAGCCGTACCGCCCGGGTGCGGACGCGTGAGGCGAGGGCGATGCGCTCGACCGGGTCGAGACGGTCGCTCTCGGCGCCACCGTGCCCGGGGTCCGCCAGCGGGATCCCGGCCGCGGCGGCGACCAGCTTGGACGCGGCGTACGTGGCGTCCGCGTCGGCGGCGGTGGTGCGCTTGGCCGACGGCTTGCCGATCGCCGCGAGCAACGTCCGGTCGGCCTGCGCGCGTACCTGCTCACCGGCCTTGATACCGGCGGCCGTACGGGTCTCGTGGGTGCGCTCCAGCTGCTCGATCCAGCGGTCCAGCGTGGTCAGCAGACGGTACTGCTGGTCGACCATGCTCTGCCAGACCGCCGGGTCCATCAGCAGGTCGGCCGCCGCCTCCGCGCCGTACACGGAGCCGTACTGGACGCTGCCGGGCGGCACCTGCATCCAGAACACGTCGTCGTCGTCCCCCGTGTCGGCATGCGCGCGCACGGGGGCACCCCCGTTTTCGGCGGCCCCCTCACCGGCCGTCGGCGCCTGGAAGAGGATCGCGAGGCTGCGGCCGACGCCGAGCGCGAGGGCGTACTCCAGCGGACTCGTCGTCGGAGGGACGTACTGCGGGTTGCCGTACTCGTCGTACGACCATGTCTGTGTCACCGCGGGCTGGTACAGCTCGCGCAGCCCGATGCGGTGCACCACGCAGTCCCTGACCGGACGGGCGATCAGCGTGTGCTGCGGGCCCGGCACCGGGCCGAGCAGCAGCGAGCCCGCCTCCAGCCGGCCCAGGTGGTGCCAATGGCCCTGCTGCGCCGCGTCCACCGCGAACAGGTCCAGGGCACCCGCCGCGACCAGCCACAGCGCCTGCGGACCCTCCAGGTCCAGCCGGCTGAACCCGGCGCAGTCGAGGGGCGTGCCCACCTGTCCGAGCGCCCCGAGGACGTAGTCGTCGCCGTGCACGGCCTTCATCTCACCGCTCCCTGACCAGCGCCGCGTACGCGCCGCCGCGCGCCACGAGTTCCTCGTGCCGGCCGCGTTCCACGATCGTGCCGTGCTGGAGTACGACGATCTCGTCGCTGTCCCGCACGGTGCTGAGCCGGTGTGCGATCACCACGCAGGCGCAGCCGCGCCGGCGCAGGTTGTCCATGACGGCCAGCTCGGTCTCGGCGTCCAGCGCGCTGGTCACCTCGTCCAGCACGAGGATGCTCGGCCGGCGCACCAACGCCCGGGCGATCTCCAGCCGTTGACGCTGCCCGCCGGAGAAGTTGCGCCCGTCCTGCTCGACCCGGCTGTGGATGCCGCCGGGGCGGCGCATCACGACGTCGAGCAGCGCGGCGTCCCTGAGCGCCTCCAGCACCGCCTCGTCCGGGATGGACGGGTCCCACAACGCCACGTTGTCCCGGACGGAGCCCTCGAACAGGAACACGTCCTGGTCGACAAAGGAGACGGAGGCCCCGAGCGCGCCGCGCGGGATGTCCTCCAGGCGCTGCCCGTCGATGCGGATCACGCCCTCCCAGGGCGTGTACAGGCCCGAGATCAGCCGGGAGACGGTCGACTTGCCGCTGCCCGAGCCGCCCACGAGGGCGACCTGCTGACCGGGTCCGACCGTCAGGTCGAAACCGGCGAGGAGGGGTTTGTCGAGCGGGCTGTAGCCGAAGGTGATGTTCTCCAGTTCGACATGACCGTGCAGCCTGCGCGTGGAGTCGCCGCCGGCGCGGTCGTACAGCGGGTCGGTGCGGAAGTTCTCCACGTCCTTCAGGCGGGCCACGTCGGCCGCGAAGTCCTGGATGCGGCCCGCGACGCCGTTGAGACGGGTCAGCGGGGCTGTGAAGCGGGTGACCAGCGCCTGGAAGGCGACCAGCAGGCCGACGGAGATGTGACCCTCGATCGCGCGCATACCTCCGATCCACAGGATCAGGGCGCTGTTGAGCGTGGCGAGCGTCGGCGCGACCACGCCCAGCCAGGCGCTCGGCACCCCGAGCCGCTGCTGCTCCTCCAGGGTGGTGGCGTGCTGCCCGGCCCACTTGCGGAAGTAGCCGTCCTCGCCGCCGGTCGCCTTCATCGTCTCGATCAGCTGGAGGCCGGTGTACGCCGTGTTCGTCAGCCGGGCGTTGTCGGCGCGGAGCTTGGCGGTACGGGTCGCGCGCAGCCGGATGACGACGCGCATGGCGACGACGTTCAGCAGCGCCACGCCGATGCCGACGAAGGTGAGCTGAGGGTCGTAGGTGTAAAGGAGCACGGCGTAGAGCACCACGACCACCGCGTCCACGCCCGCCGACGCCAGGTCACGCGCCAGCGTCTCGGCCACCGCGTCGTTCGACTGGAGGCGCTGCACCAGGTCGGCCGGGCTGCGCTGGGAGAAGAAGGTGACCGGGAGCCGCAGCAGATGGCGCAGGAAGCGCGCGCTGGACAGGGTCGAGGAGATGATGCGGCCGTGGTGCAGGTTGGCCTGCTGCAACCAGGTCAGCACCAGCGTCAGCAGCACGCAGGCGCCCATGGACGCGAACAGCACGTCCAGCAGCGAGGTCTGCCCACCGATCAGGAACATGTCGATGTAGGTACGGCTGAGCGCGGGCACCGCCGCGCCGACCACCACCAGCAGCAGGCTCGCCAGCACGGCGGCGGGCATCGTCGCGGCGGTGCCGCGCAGCCGGGCCGGCATCGCGCCCCAGACGCCCGGCCTGCGTCCGCCGCGGGTGAATCCGTCGCCCGGTTCCATCGTGAGGACGACGCCGGTGAAGCTGCTGTCGAAGTCCTCGATCGGCACGAAGCGCCGGCCCTTGCCGGGGTCGTTGACGAACACGCCCCGGCGGCCGAAGCGGCGGCCGATGCCGTCGTAGACGACGTAGTGGTTGAACTCCCAGAACAGGATGGCCGGCGCCTTCACCTCGGCGAGGGCGGCCAGGTCCATCTGCATGCCCTTGGCGGTCAGTCCGTAGCTGCGCGCAGCCTTCAGCAGATTGCTGGCGCGCGAGCCGTCGCGGGAGACACCGCAGGCGATGCGCAGCTCCTCCAGCGGGACGTGCTTGCCGTAGTGGCCGAGGACCATCGCGAGGGAGGCGGCGCCGCACTCGACGGCCTCCATCTGCAGGACGGTGGGGGTGCGGACCGTTCCGCGGCGGACCTTGGGGACGGTGCGCTTGGGCGGGGTGGCCCTGCGCCGGCCACGGGTATCGGGTGCGGCGGTGGTCACGGCAGCAGCCAATCGACGGGACGCTGATCGGCCAGCCGGATCGAGCCCGTGGCCATCGTCATGGAGGTGAGGGTGTAGGGCGGTCCGTCGGCCGACGACCACTTGTAGCCGCTCCTGGTGCCGGAGGACCGGTCCAGGCGTACCAGTACGGCGACGGGGCGGCCGTCCTTGGTGAACTGCTCGCCGAGCTGGTTGTCGCCGAGGAACGAGGCGATCTCCTGCGGCGACTGCGGGGCCCGGTCCACGGACTTCACATGGCCGCGCAGCACGCCGTACTCCTGGGTGGGGACCGTCTGCACGGTCAGGTCCACGGCGGCGTCCGCGGGGATGGACCCGGCGTTCTCGGCGGGCACGTACACGGTGGCGTACAGCGGATCGTCCGCGTCGGCGACCTTCTCGACGGCGGCGACGTTCGCACCGGTGGAGATGATCTGTCCGATCGTGGCCGCGAGCGCGGTGAGGCGCCCGGCGGCGATGGTGCGGACCTCGGTCTCACCCTCGGCGGTACGGACCTTCAGGACGGGGGAGTTCGCGGGGAGGCGCTTGCCCTCCTCGGCGAGGATCGCGGTGACCTGGCCTGCGACCGGGCTCTGCAGGATGTAACTGCCCTCGCCGTGCGTGAGGACGGCGGGTGCGCTCACCGTGGAGGTCACCGACCCGGTCACGGCCCACACGGACGCGGCGGCCATCGCGACCACGGTCACCGACAGCACGAGCCAGCCCTGCGGGCGGGCGAGGCGCACCGGGAGGTCGAGTTCCTCGGGCGACTGGAGCTTGGCGAGGGCCTGTTGGCGGAACTGCACGGATCTTCCCTCACCGGGTGGACTGTGTGACGGCATCCGAAGAGTCCCGGTGCCGGGAAACGGCTCCGGGACTCAACGGCACTGGCGTGCGATCAGAGACCGGCGACCAGGTTGGTGACCGGCGCGGTGTTGAGGCCGGTGACGCCCTCGACGGTGCCGACGACCGTGTCGACCAGACCGGAAACCGGGGCGATGCCGTCCACGGCGCCGACGACGGTGTTCACGGCGTTCACGGAGAGGCCGCCGGAGACGTTGTCGAGCTCGGCGTCGGAGATCTCGACGGTCTCGACCTGGGGGGTGGAGTTCATGATGGAACTTCCCTTCGTATGGCAATTTCACAAGGGGGGAGCGGCCCCCTCTGGGGACAGATGGACGGCCGCGGCCGCGGGCGCCGGGCACCCCTGGCCGGGGAGCCCTCGCGGACCCTGCGGTGCGATGGATCAAAGCACGCGGCGCTACCGGGCTTCCAATCAAACACAGGCCTCACCAGGGCACTTGAGCCCCAGCGGTCCCCATCCGTGCAGGTGTGGGCACGGCTTGTCGGCGACTTCTTCACACGGTGCCCGGCATCGCCCCGCACCGGCTCTTGCGGTCCGGACGGCGAATCCGGCACTCCCGCCCCAAAGGCGTGCCCCGGGGCGCGCGAATGTGCAGAAGCCTGGGGCCCGGTGACTTGGTTGAGTATTGAATGTGCAGATTCCCTGAAGCGAGGATTCCGCTAGGAGTCCTGAACGGATCGTTGCTGATCGATTACCAGCCGTATCAGCCCAGGAGCGCATAGACGGTGCTCGCGTGGGCCGCGAGTTCACCCGTCCGCTCGGCCGTCATGGAGATGTCGACGAACGCCGTCCGGCGGCCCAGCTTGGTCAGGACCGCCACGATCAGGACATCCGAGTCCGTCACCGCGCGCTGGAAGGACGTCGACTGCTGAACGGTCGCCATCGGGACGAAGGTGCCCCGCGCCGCCGAGACGGCGATCACGGTGGCGGTGTCGGCGGCGGCCATCAGGGCCTGCCCGCAGAGCGCGCCGCCCTCCCGGGCCAGCGCTGCCGACCAGGGCAGGCGCAGGGTGGCGCGGTCCTCGCCCAAGTCCTGGACGGACAGCGCGAGTTCCAGCACCCAGGGGGCGAAGTTGGCGGAGAGGATCTTGTCGGCTTCGGCGGTCGTCATCGTCATATGGGGGATTGTTCCCGGCGCGCGGCGGGCGCGCGCGGAGCTTGGCCGATTCGGCGTACGGACGGGCACGCGGCGAAGCGGAATTGAACGTCCCGCGCGCCCCGTGCGTACCAGTGGCCATCCAGGCGCCCCAACAGCTGCCAAGAGACGGCGGAACGGACCCCGTCCTCCAGGAGGTCGAGAACCCTTGAGTCACAAGCGAATTCCGAAGCGCAAGGCCGCAATCGCGGTGGGCGGCGTGGCGGCGCTCGGAGCGGCCGCACTTCTTCTGCCGAACGCCAACGCGTCCCAGGACGGCGCCGAGGACACGGCCGCGGCGCCCAGGACCCTGAAGGCGGGCGACGCCTCGGACCTCGCCTCGCAGCTCGCCGGTCTCCTCGGTGACGCCTTCGCGGGTTCCTACTACGACGAGGACAACCAGCAACTGGTCGTCAACGTGGTCGGCGACAACAACCAGCAGGTCGTCCAGGCCAAGAAGGCCGGCGCCGCGGTCCGCCAGGTCGAGAACAGCACGGCCGAACTGCGGTCCGCCGCGCAGATCCTGAAGACCGAGGCCACCATCCCGGGCACCTCGTGGGCCGTCGACCCCAGGACGAACAAGATCCGGGTCACCGCCGACAGCACGGTCACCGGCGCGAAGTGGGACACGCTGGAGTCGACCGTGCAGGGCCTCGGCTCCGGCATGGCGACCGTCCAGAAGTCGGCCGGCACCTTCAAGACCTTTGCCTCCGGCGGTGACGCGATATTCGGCGGCGGCTCCCGCTGCTCGCTCGGCTTCAACGTCACCGCGGGCGACGGCTCCCCGGCCTTCCTGACCGCCGGTCACTGCGGCGTCGCGGTCGCCGAGTGGTCGGACGCGCAGAACGGCGCCCCGATCGCCACCGTCGACCAGGCCGTCTTCCCCGGCGAGGGCGACTTCGCGCTCGTGAAGTACGACGACCCGGCGACGGAGGCGCCGAGCGACGTCGACGTCGGCGGCGGGCAGACCGTCCCGATCCTCCAGGCGGCGGAGGCCACCGTCGGCCAGGAGGTCTTCCGGATGGGCAGCACGACCGGCCTCGCCGACGGCACGGTCACCGGGCTCGACGCCACCGTCAACTACCCGGAGGGCACGGTCACCGGACTCATCCAGACCAACGTCTGCGCCGAACCCGGCGACAGCGGCGGCTCGATGTTCACCCAGGACGGCCTGGCCCTCGGCCTGACCTCGGGCGGCAGCGGCGACTGCACGGCCGGCGGTGAGACCTTCTTCCAGCCGGTCACGACGGCACTGGAGGCCGTCGGCGCGACGCTGGGCGGGGACGCGGGTGGCGCCGGTGCGGGCGACGACGCCGGTGCGGGCGCCGGTGACGAGGCGGGTGCCGGTGAAGAAGCCGGTGCCGGTGCGGACGGCGACGCGGGCGCCGGTGCCGGTGAAGGCGCCGGAGCCGGCGAGGACGCGGGTGCCGGTCAAGAAGCCGGTGCCGGTGAGCACGTCGGCGGCGAGCAGGCCGGTGGGGAAGCAGGCGGCGAGGACGCCGGTGCCGGCGGCGACCACGCGGGACCGGAGGACGGCTCCGGGCTGACCGGGACCCAGTGACCCGGCGCTGACCACGGCCCGGCCCTCCGGCGGGAGGGCCGGACCGCTCCGTTCCCGCGGCGCCCGGCCGCGCCCGCCCGCGTCCGGGACCCCTCAGACGTCCCCGTCCCCCCGCGTCCGCAGCAGCATCAGCGCCACGTCGTCGACCCGCTCCTCCGTGTCCCCCTGACCCACCATCACGTCGGCCAGCTCGTCCAGCGGCAGGTCCCCGGCCTCGGCCAGCCGCCGTCCCAGCTCCGCGAGCGCGTCCTCGATGTCGACGCCGGGGGACTCGACCAGCCCGTCCGTGTAGAGGACGAGCACCGAACCCGGCGGCAGGTCCACCTCGGTCGTCGGATACGTCGCCGAGCCGTCGATCCCGAGCAGCGGCCCGCCCGCGAGGTCGAGCACCCGCACCTTGCCGTCCGGCCGCCTCAGCAGGGGCGGCGGATGCCCGGCACGGGCCATCACGGCCCGCCCGCGTGCCGCGTCGATCCGCAGATACAGACAGCTGACGAACAGCTCGGCCCCGAGGCCGATGAGCAGCTCGTTGGTGCTGCGCATGACCTCCGCCGGGGCCTGACCCACCATCGTGTACGCGCGAACGGCGGTGCGGATCTGCCCCATCAGCCCGGCCGCCGTCACGTTGTGCCCCTGCACGTCCCCGATCACCGCGGCCGCCTGCCCCTCCAGCGGCATCACGTCGTAGAAGTCGCCGCCGATGTCCATGCCCCGGGTGCCCGGCAGATAGCGCGCGGCCGTGTCGATGCCGGGCAGCGGTGGCAGCGAGGGCGGCAGGAGAGCGGCCTGCAAGCCGTGCGCCAGCTGATGCTTGGCGTCGTAGAGCAGGGCGCGCTCCAGGGCGAGGGCGATCAGTCCGCCGAGGCTGGTCAGCACGGCACGCTCGTCGGCGGGGAAGGTGTGCGGCTCGGCGTAGGCCAGCACACACGTGCCCACCGGGCGCCCGGACGCGATCAGCGGCAGGTACGCCCAGGCCGCGAAGCCGTCCGGGGTCTCGTGCCGGATCGGATACAGCCGTTCCAGCTCCGCCCGGGAGTCGAAGAACGCCGGCACCCCGCTGTTGAGCGCGTGCGCGCCCGGCGTCGGCGAGCTCAGCGGCGAGCCGTCGAACCGCTCCACGACGTGCGGGTCCGGATAGCCGTGGTGCCCCAGCACATGCAGCCGGCCCGCACGGGAGCCGAGCAGCACCAGCGCCTGGCCGCCCAGGGCCGGCACGACCTCCTGGGCGGCCAGCTGCACCACGTCCTGCACGGTCACCGCCTCCGTCAGCGCACCGGCGAGGCTCAGCACCTGCGAGATGGTCACCAGCCGGGTCGGTCCCGGCCCGTCTCCGGGCGGCGGCACGGCCCGGCGCATCTCGGACACCGCGCGGGCCCTGCTCACCCGGACGCTCAGCCCCGTCGCACTCGGATACAGCCGGAACGACAGCCAGTCCCCCGGCGGGCGCACCGCGACGAACGACGTGGCGTGCTGGCTGAGCAGCGCGGCCCGGTACCGGTCCTCGTACACCGGATCGTTCAGCCACGGCACCGTCGCCCACAGCTGGGTGCCCTGCAGCCGGCCGGCCGGTACGCCGATCAGCTCGGCCGCCGCGGGGTTGGCGTAGGTGATCCGCCCGTGCAGATCCAGTGAGCACAGTCCGTACGGCAGCCGTGCCACCATCCGCGCCGCCTCGACCGAGCCCATCGTGCCCGCCAGGGACCCGACGGCCGGTGAGGCGAGCAGATCGGCCTCCGGCAGCACCGGCCGGCTCTCCTCCGCGGCCCGCTCCAGCCGCACGGCGAGCCGTTCGCCCGCCGCGGTCAGATGCTCCCGCTCCCGGTCGGTCAGCTCGTGATGGTCGGAGCCGGGCCAGGTCACGAACACCGCGCCGTAGGCCCTGGTCGCGGTCGCCACCGGCAGCGCGGCCAGCGCGAAGGGGTAGGGCAGCACCACGGAGACGCGCGGGAAGCGGCGGGCCATGTCCTCCTCGCCACCCACCCAGACCAGCCGCCGCGAGCGCAGCGCCTCGGCGACGGGGATGGGGGCGTTCACCCCGACCCGTTCCCAGGGAGCCGCGAACGCCCGGGGCAGTCCGCCCGCCACCGCCATCTCCAGCACGGTCTCGTCGGCGTCCAGCAGATACACCGCGCCGGAGTGGGCGTTGACGCCGTCCATCATCGTGGCCAGGGCCAGCGACAGCAGGGGACCACCGGCGGGGGCCTTGCGCGCCGCGGGCGCCTGTTCGTCGGGCACGCCGACCACCTCCTCGCAGCGCCGCGGGACGAGTCCCGGAAATCAATCTGCCCCGGGACGGCCCGCCCCGCACGGCGAGCGCCCCTCCACACGGGCAGCGGCGATGACGGGGAAAGGCACCGCGTACCCCGAGCGCCCCGGGCCATGCCCCAGGAGTCGAAGCGTGCGGTGGAGCACAGGCACGGAGTGCGCGCCCCCGCGTATCCCATTGGCCGGATTCGCGTGCCGCCACACGGCAACGGCGGCCAGGAATTGGGGCACGCGCTCCAGGTGTACTCGGCCGGGCCCCGGTGGCGGCCGTTCCCGCCAGGCACAGCGCCAGGCACCGACCCCCGCTGTGCCGCCCGGCCCGGCGCAGCAGCCCTTGGGCGCCGGCCTCCGCCGGCGTCTGGCGCCTTCTCGATCCGGTACGGCAGGTCGCCGACGGTCGTGGTGTTGCGGGCCGCGAGCTGCGGTTCGAGGAAGGCGGGCAGCGTCATCCAGCCGGGCACCTGGAAGGACGGCGTCCGCCGGTCCGGCACCAGCGTGCCCTCGCCGTCCCGCACCGCAGGCACCAGCGAGCCGCGCTCGTCGACGACGTGGCACGAGCGAAGGCGCCGTAGCGGACGTACAGCGGACCGTCGTCCCAGCGCAGGTCGGTCAGGACGTAGGGCCCCTCGAAGCCCTTCAGCAGCTCGCGCAGCACCAGGTGCAGATCCTTTTCGTCGGCCGGGTAGACGGTGACGAACTTGCCGCTGCTGTCGCGCGGGGCGTACTTGGCGTTGCGCAGGTGCAGCAGGTGGGCGGCCGGCACGAACTCGAACGGGATGCGCCGGGGCACGCAGTAGTCCCACACGATCGCCGCGATCCGGTCCGCGTCCGCCCGGGTGGCGGAGGCGTGGATCTTCCAGCCCTGGGTGGGGCCGTCTCGTACAGGGGCTGGCCGCCACCTCCGAGCCGGTCGGGCGTGTCGTGGAAGTGGCTGTCCGCCAGTGCGTACACCTCGTACCGCTTGTCCATGCCTCCCCCTCGGTGACCGGCAACGAGCCTTCCAGCCGGGGGCGGGCCCCGGACAGTCACGCCTGTCACGAGACGGCCGTGCGGTACGCATGTGTAAAAACCTGTCCGATCCGTTTCGAGCGTGGGCCCGCCCGACGGCCCGTCGAAGGGCCGCACTGTGTCCACAGGGGCTGCGCGCGGCGTTCATTAGCGCTGTAATACGGACGTGGTCAGTGAGGGCGTTGCCGGGCGCAGGGCGCGAGTGCTGCGTGCCGAGGACGCCCTCTCGGCGCTCATGGCCGACCCCGACACCCCCGAACGCGGGCACCGCCTCCTCGAACAGGCGCTCGTCTTCGCACGGGCGACCTTCGCCGCCTTCTACACGCCCAGCGACGACGGCGAGGTGCTGTGCATGGCCGAGTCGGCCGGCGTGCCCAGGACCCTGTACGGCCTGCGCGACGGCTATCCGCTCACCGGCGGCTCGCCGGTGGCCGACGCCCACCACACCGGTCGCGCCGTGTGGCTCGGCCCGGGCGAACTCGCCGACCGGGCGGAGTCCCGCCGTACCGCCGCGCGGGACTTCTCCCTGGCCGCGCTGCCCGCCCGTCGCACCGGCGGCGGAGGATGCCTGCTCGCCGTGAGCGAGTACCGGGACGGCTTCGACACCGACGACCGCAAATGCCTGGAGCTGATCGCCGACGCCGTCGCGGCGCCCTCCCCGTCACCGCACGCCGAGGGCGGTGAGCTGGCGCCGGGCGGGTTCAGCCTCGCCATGGACACCGGCCTGGTGCAGGTCGGCGACGACCTCCTGGAGCTGTTCGGCATCGGCCGGGACGAGTTCGACGGCAAGGTCGAGACGCTGCTCGGCCGGACCGTGCCGGAGGACCTGCCGTCGCTGATGTCCGTGGTCGAGGCCGACCACATGACCATCGGCGACCGCGAACTGGAGTTCCGGGTGCGCCAGCCCGGCGGGCCACCCAAGTGGCTCCGGCTGCGCGGCCGTCTGCTGCCCGGCGGCGAGGGCGTCGCCTCCCGGCTGTCGGGCACGGTCGACGACACCTCCACGCTGCGGTCCGACGTCACGGACGTCACCCGTGTCCAGCGCCTGGCCGCGGCCCTGGCCACCGCGGGCACCGTCCGTGACGTCAGCCAGGCGGTGGTCGCCGCCCTGCGCCGGCCGTTGCAGGCCGACCGGATCGCCCTGGCCGAACTGGAGCACGAGCGACTCGTCGTCACGGTCCTGGACCCGCCCGAACCGGAGGCCTGGCCCGAGCTGTGGCGCCTGGAATGGCGCACCGAATGGCCCGACGCGCCCGTGCGCGCCATGCCCACCCTGGCCGCCGCCCTGCGCGAGGGCCGCGCCCAGATCTGGCCCGCGGGCACCGCCCTGGAACCCGCGCTCGCCGAGGTCGGGCCCGGCGGCCTCGCCGTGCTCCCGCTGCCCGCGGGGGGCCGGATGGCCGGTGCCTGCCTGATCGGCTGGGACCGCCCGCACGACTTCGGACCCGACGAACGCGCCCTGCTCACCGCCTCCGCCGGTCTCGCCGGCCAGGCCCTGATGCGCGCCCACGCCTTCGACGCCGAGCACGAACTCGTCGGCATGCTCCAGCGCCAACTGCTCCCGCGCCGCCTGCCCGAGCTGCCCGGCGCGGTCGCCGTCGCCCGCTATCTGCCCGCGACGGCCGGTCTGGAGGTCGGCGGCGACTGGTACGACGTGATCCCGCTGCCCGACAACCACGTCGCCCTCGTCATCGGCGACGTCCAGGGCCACAGCGCGGGCGCCGCCACCCTCATGGGCCAGATGCGCACCGCGCTGCGCGCCTACGCCGTCGAGGGCCACCCACCGGACGTCGTCGTCTCGCACGCCAACCGGCTCCTCGTCGGCATGGAGACCGACCTCTTCGCCACCTGCGTCTACGTCGACGTCGACATGGAGGAGGGCTCCGCCTGGTGCGTGCGCGCCGGGCATCTGCCCGCGGTGCTGCGCCAGCCCGACGGCAGCACCGAGATCGCGGAGGTCGCGGGCGGCCTGCCGCTCGGCGTGCTGGCCCAGGCCGACTTCCCGATGAGCCCGCTGCGGCTCCAGCCCGGCACGCTCATCGCCCTGACCACCGACGGGCTGGTCGAGACCGCCGACTCCGACATCGACGAGGGCATGGCGGGCTTCGCCGAGCGGCTCGCCGCCTCCGACCCCGCCCACCTGGGCCTGGTCGCCGACGGCCTGCTCGGTGACGCGCACCGCGGCGACGACGTGGCCCTGCTCCTCATGCGCTACGACGGCATGGACGTCCGTCCGCGGCGCGAGACCTGGACCGTCTGGCGGGTCCCGGAGGCCGTCCGCCATGCCCGCCGCTTCACCCGGCGCACCCTGCGGGACTGGAGTGTGACCGCGCACACCGACGCCATCCTGCTGATCGTCTCCGAGCTCGTCACCAACGCCCTGGTGCACACCGACGGTCCGGTCCGCCTCGACCTCACCCTGGTCGACAGCCGGCTGCGCCTCACCGTCGCCGACACCTCCCCGCGCACGCCCGTCAAGCCCACCAGCATCGGCTGGGAGGCCACCGGCGGCCGCGGCCTGCTCCTCGTCGAGGCCATGTCGGCGTCCTGGGGCACGGTGCCGGCCAGCGGCGGCAAGCAGGTGTGGAGCGAGATCGCCCTGGACCGCTGACCCGCACGTGCCGTCGCTGCCGCCCCGGGTACTCGGAGCCGAGGACAGAGGACACACGACACAGGACAGCAGACGAAGGAGGCACGTCATGGCCCAGTACGTCCGCGACATCATGACCGCAGACCCGGTGACCGTGGAACCGCAGACGTCCGTCGCGGCGGTGGCCCGGATCATGCGCGATCAGGACCTCGGCGCCGTCCTGGTCACGGACGGCGACCACCTGCGTGGCCTGGTCACCGACCGTGACCTGGTGGTGCGGTCCATCGCCGACGGCGGCGACGCCGACGAGATCACCGTGGCCGCCGCGTGCAGCGACGACCTCGTGACCGTACGGTCCGACGAGGAACTGGACCACGCGGTGGAACTCATGCGCGAACACGCCGTCCGCCGCATCCCGGTCGTCGACGAGGACCACGCCGTGGGCATCGTCTCCCTGGGCGACCTGGCCATGGAGCGCGATCCGCAGTCGGCGCTCGGCGACATCAGCGTGGCCAGGCCCAACCCGTAGCCCGTCGCGCACCGCCGGCCGGCTCCGGCGTCCGCGGCGGCCGCGGAGTCATTCACCGCCGTCGACCGGGTACTCGGAGCGCATGAACCTCACCGCATACGAAGTAGCCGCAGCTGGTTCCGTCGCCGGGTTCGTCGCGGTCCTCGTCGGTGGCGTCATCGTCACCGGGGCCCTGGTCTGGGCCGTGCTGCTCGGCATCAAGGTCCGCAAGCGCGAGCCCCGACGGCCCCGGCCCGACGAGCAGCCCCGGCTGCCGGCCTCCGGCGCGGTCCGGGAGACCCGGGAACAGCGGGCACCCCGGGAGATGGGTGCGGACGACCGCCTCACCCCGCACGACCTGCGGCCCTCCGGCGGCATGTCCAGCGGCGACCAGCGCAGGCCACGCTGGAACCGCGGCTCCAGCGGCTCCTTCGGCAGCGGCGGCCCCGGCGGCGCCTGAGCCGCACGGCGTTTACCGGCGGCGACGACGGGGGACCCGGTCACCAGTTCCGTACACTCGTACGAGGGGACGCAGAAGGAAGAGGTTTGCGTCGTGACCACGTCCACCAGTGACAAACCCGTCGTCCGCCGGCTGGAAACCGGCTGGTCGAAGGCCCGTCGGCTGCGCGCGAAGAGCGAACTGCGCACCTGGCTCCCCGCCGTGGAGAGCCCGGACGGACCCCGGACCTCGCACACAGCGCCGGAGTGGAACATCGTGCGAGGTGAGGACTGAGGCAACACCTCCGTCGGCCGGTCCCGACCCGGCCGTCCTGACAGAGCGACTCCTGACGGATCAGCCGCCGTGGACCGCCCTCGCGCGCCCACGGCCGAGGGCCGTCCTACGCTGTGACAGTGCGCCTGCTCCTGACGTCGGACACCCATCTGCCGAAGCGCGCCAAGGCGCTGCCTGCCACGCTGCTCGCCGAGATGTCGGACGCGGACGTGGTCTTCCACGCCGGTGACTGGGTCGACACGGCCACCCTGGACCTGCTGGAGAGCCGCTGCCGCCGGCTGATCGGCGTGTACGGCAACAACGACGGACCCGAACTGCGCGCCCGGCTGCCCGAGGTGGCCCACGCCGAGCTCGACGGCCTGCGCTTCGCCGCCGTCCACGAGTCGGGCCCCGCGCAGGGCCGCGAAGCCCGTTGCGCCGCCCGCTTCCCCGGTCTGGACGTCCTGGTCTTCGGCCACAGCCACATCCCCTGGGACACCACGGCCGCGACCGGCCTGCGGCTGCTCAACCCCGGTTCCCCGACGGACCGCCGCCGCCAGCCGCACTGCACCTACATGACCGCGACCGTCGCCGGCGGCCGGCTCACGGACGTGACCCTGCACCGGCTGCCGCCCCGCTGACCGTGCCGCCCGCCGCGCCGGTCGCGGCTACGACTGCGGATGGATCGCCCCCCTGGTCGCCGTCAGCGGCGTCCCGCTGCCGCCCCACCGCAGCGCCACCATCTCCGCCGCGACGGACACGGCCACCTCCTCCGGCGTCCGCGCGCCGAGGTCGAGGCCGATCGGGGAGCGCAGCCTGGACAGCTCACCGTCGGTGAGACCGGCCTCGGTCAGGCGCTTGGTGCGCTCGTCGTGGGTACGCCGGCTGCCCATCGCCCCGATGTACGCGGCGGGCCGGCGCAGGGCCACCTCCAACAGCGGCACGTCGAACTTCGGGTCGTGCGTGAGCACGCAGATCACGGTGCGCTCGTCGGTGCCGGTAGCGCGCAGATAGCGGTGCGGCCAGTCGACGACGACCTCCACGCCGGGCGGGAAACGTTTCGGCGTGGCGAAGACCGGTCGGGCGTCGCAGACGGTGACCCGGTAGCCGAGGAAGTCACCGACGCGGGCGACCGCCGCCGCGTAGTCGATCGCGCCGAACACCAGCATGCGCGGCGGCGGCGCGAAGGAGTGCAGGAACACGGAGACGTCGTCCTCGCGCCGCTCCCCGCGCGGCCCGTAGTGCCGTACGCCGGTCGCGCCGAGGGCCAGTTCGCCGCGCGCGTCGGCGGTGACCGCCGCGTCCAGACCGCCCGTGCCGAGCGTGCCGGCCACCCGGTCCGGCCACACGGCTAGCGTCGCCCCGAGCGGCGCCGGCCCGTCGGTCACCGTCGCCACGGTCACGGGGCGGCCGTCCAGGACCGTCTCGGCGACCGCCCCGAAGGTGGGGTCCCGCTCCGGTGTGACCGGCCGGACCAGCAGGGTGATCTCGCCGCCGCAGGTCAGCCCCACCGCGAAAGCGTCGTCGTCGCTGTACCCGAAGGTCTCCAGCCGGGCCTCGCCGCTCTCGACGACCTCCTGGGCCAGTTCGAACACCGCCCCCTCGACGCAGCCCCCCGACACACTGCCGACCACCTCGTCGTCCGGTCCCACCGCCATCGCGGCACCCGGATCACGCGGCGCACTGCGGCTCACCCCCACGACCGTGGCCAGGCCGAACGGGGCTGATTGCGCGTACCAGTGGCGCAGCGCCGGAAGAATCTCACGCATATGGCGACCCTCGCATGGTTGAGCGTTAATCCATTGTCGCGCCGCCGCTCTTCTGCTGCACTGCACCCGACCAGTCGTCAGCGAGCAAGGAGTCACCGATGCGATCTCCCTTCATGTCCTCCGCCGCCGCAAAGACCCACTCCACAAAGGACATGACGCTTCGTGCACCTGCTCAACCTGGGGATCCTCGCGCACATCGACGCGGGTAAGACCAGCCTGACCGAACGGCTGCTGCACTCCGCCGGGGTGATCGACGAGATCGGCAGCGTCGACGCCGGCAGCACCCGGACCGACACCCTCGCGCTGGAGCGGCAGCGCGGCATCACCATCAAGTCGGCCGTCGTCTCGTTCCCCCTCGACGACGTGACCGTCAACCTCATCGACACCCCAGGTCACCCGGACTTCATCGCCGAGGTGGAGCGGGTGCTCGGGGTCCTGGACGGCGCCGTCCTGGTCGTCTCGGCCGTCGAGGGCGTCCAGGCGCAGACCCGCGTCCTGATGCGGACCCTGCGCCGGCTGCGCATTCCCACGCTGCTCTTCGTCAACAAGATCGACCGCCGCGGAGCCCGCTACGACGCGGTGCTGCGTTCGGTCTCCGAACGTCTCGGCGCGTCCGTCGTCCCCATGGGCACGGCCACCTGCCTCGGCACCCCGGCCGCCGGCTTCACTCCCGGTCCCGGCCCGGCCGCGCTCGACGTCCTCGCCGAGCACGACGACGACCTGCTCGCCGCCTTCGTACGGGGCACCGTCCCGGACGGCCTGCTGCGCGCGTCCCTCGCGGCCCGGACCCGCGAGGCCCTGGTCCACCCCGCCTACGGCGGCTCGGCCATCACGGGCGCCGGCGTCGACGCCCTGATCGGTGGCATCAGGGACCTGCTGCCGACCGCCGGCGGTGATCCCGGGGGCCCGGTCTCCGGGACCGTCTTCAAGGTCGAGCGGGGCCCGGCGGGCGAGAAGGTCGCCTACGCGCGCCTGTTCTCCGGCACACTGCGCATCCGTGACCGGGTGCCGTGCGGCGCGGAGCGCACGGAGGGCCGGATCACCGCCATCAGCGTCTTCGACCAGGGCACCGACACCCGGCAGGACGCCGTCCCGGCGGGCCGCATCGCCCGGCTGTGGGGCCTGACCGAGATCAGGATCGGCGACTCTCTCGGCGTACCGCGGGAGCCGTACGGGCACTTCTTCGCCTCGCCGACCCTGGAGACGGTCGTCGTCCCGGGCCCCGGGACGGACCGGCGGGCCCTGCATCTGGCGCTCACCCAGCTCGCCGAGCAGGACCCCCTGATCGCGCTGCGGCACGACGAGGTGCGCGCGGAGACGTCCGTCTCCCTGTACGGCGAGGTGCAGAAGGAGGTCGTCCAGGCCACGCTCGCGGGCGACTACGGACTGGACGTCACCTTCCGGGAGACCACACCTCTGTGCGTCGAGCGGCTGGCCGGGACCGGGTCGGCGGTGGAGTTCAACGGGAAGGACGCCAACCCGTTCCTCGCCACGGTCGGCCTGCGCGTCGACCCCGCCCCGCCCGGTGCGGGCGTCCGCTTCCGGCTGGAGGTGGAGCTCGGCTCCATGCCGTACGCCTTCTTCAAGGCCGTGGAGGACACCGTCCGCGAGACCCTCGACCAGGGCCTGCACGGCTGGCGGATCCCCGACTGCACGGTCACCATGACGCACTCCGGCTACTCGCCCCGCCAGAGCCACGCCCACCAGGGCTTCGACAAGAGCATGTCCAGCACCGGCCAGGACTTCCGGGGCCTGACCCCGCTGGTGCTGATCGAGGCGCTGCGGTGTGCGGGCACCCGGGTGCACGAGCCGATGCACCGCTTCCGGATCGAGGCCCCGGCCGACACGCTCGGCGCCCTGCTGCCGATGCTGGCCGCGCTGCGCGCCGTGCCGCGGACGACCGGGACCGGTGACGCGGCCTGTGTCATGGAGGGCACGGTGCCCGCGGCCCAGGTGCACGCCCTGGAACAGCGGTTGCCGGGGCTCACCCGGGGCGAGGGCGAGCTGGACAGCGCCTTCGACCACTACGCGCCCGTGGCGTCCGGCGCCGCGGTGCCCGAGCGGCCGCGCACCGACCACAATCCGCTGAACCGGAAGGAGTACCTGCTGAACGTGACACGCCGGGTCGGTACCTGAGGCACCGCCGGCCGGCGGAGGTCAGCGCGGCACGAGCGGGGCGAGGCGGCCCGCCGCGACCACCGCCTCGCCGCGACGGCCTCATCGGCAGCGTCAACGGCCTGATCCACGATCGGAGCACGGGGTCGGGTGCCCGCGACGCAGGACGAGCTGGTGGACGAGCTCGTCCACCAGCTGCTCGCAACACTGCGTCGCGGGGTCGCGGCCCGGGGCGCGCCGACGTGGGTCCGTCGCGATCCGGCGGAACGAGTCCTCACGTCAGGCCGCCCCCGCCGGTGGCACCCCGACGTCAGGCCGCGCCCAACTGCCGTCCGGCCGCGCCGACCGTCTGTTCCAGCAGCGTGGCGATCGTCATCGGGCCGACGCCACCGGGCACGGGGGTGATCAGCGCGGCCCGTTCGGCCGCCTGGTCGAAGTCGACGTCACCGACGTTCCCCGCGTTGTACCCGGCGTCGATCACGACGGCGCCGGGCTTGATGTCCTCGCCCCGGACCAGGCGTGGGCGCCCGACGGCGGCGACCACGATGTCCGCTTCCCGGACGGCCGCCGACAGGTCTTGGGTGCGGGAGTGGCAGTACGTGACCGTGGCGTCCCGGGCGAGCAGCAGCATGCCGGCCGGCTTGCCGAGGATGGCGCTGCGGCCGACCACCACGGCCCGCTTCCCGGCCGGGTCGACCTCGTACTCGTCGAGCAGCCGCATGATGCCGCCGGGTGTGCAGGACACGAACCCCGGCAGGCCGAAGCTCATCGTCGCGAACGACGCGAAGGTGACCCCGTCGACGTCCTTCTCCGGCGCGATCGCCTCGAACGCGGCCCGCTCGTCGATGTGCTCCCCGACCGGGTGCTGGAGCAGGATGCCGTGCACCTCGGGGTCGTCGGACAGAGCCCTGAGCGTGCCGACGAGTTCGGCGGTGGTCGTGGTCGCGGGCAGCACCACATGACGGGAGGTGATGCCGGCCTCGCGGCAGCGGTTCTGCTTCATACGGACGTAGGTGACGGACGCGGGGTCCTCGCCGACCAGCACCGTGGCCAGGCACGGGGCGGTGCCCGTGCGGTCGGTGAGATCGGCGGCGCGCTTCGCGGTGTCCTCGACGATGCGCCGGGCGAGCGCCGTACCGTCCATGAGCCGGGCCTGAGACATGATCCACTCCTGGGTCGATCGACCGGATCGCCCAGGCGCGCGGCATCGACTCTGCGTGAACCGCTCCCCGGTGGTACTCCACCTCAGCGCCAGTCACGGTCCCGGAACAGCGTAACCGAGGCCGTGCCGCAGCTTCCGTCCCGCCGCTGCCCCGTCCCGCTACCCCTCGTCCCACGCCTGGATCAGGGTCTGTTCGGTGATCTTGCCGTCCCGCAGCCTGAGCATCGACTCGGACAGGACCCGGACGCCGTCCGCGTACTCGCAGGACTCGGTGAAGGCCGCGCGGTCTCCCTGGACCACGCACTCCTCCAGCCTGTGCGTCATGTCGCGGCTGTACACGTCGTCGAGCATCGCGCTGATCTCGTCCCGGCCGTGCAGCACCCGGGGACGGCTGGGCTGCGTGTCCCGGTCCACGACGCGCACCTCGGCGTCGTCGGCGTAGAGCGACAGGAGGGTGTTCGGATTGCCTTCCACGGCCCGGCGCAGGGTCTCGGCGTCGAAGGCGGGACTGGCCGCAGTACCCATCGTGACCTCCTTCGGGGCCGCGGCCCGCGGGCGGGCCGCGCGGAGCCTCTCCTACGAGACTCCTCCGCACGGTCGGCCCCGGCAAGCGCGGCAGGGCTGCGCCTGACGGGTGAGGGGACTGGGCCGACCGTGTCCGGCCGGGGGCGGTTCGCGTTGCTGAAAGCATGATCTCAACACGTCGTTTCGTCGCAGCCGTTGGGCTCGCGGCCAGTGTCGCCGGACTCGCCGCCCCGTCGGTGAGCGCGGCCGAGGCCGACGCCCCGGGCGCCGGCGCACTCAGCCCGGTCGCCCTCCTCGACTCCCTCTCCGTCAGCGACATCCCCGCCGAGTACAAGGAGGACTTCCCGCGGCCGTCCGCGCAGCTGACCCAGATGAAGCGGCTGAACGACCTCAACCAGCTCCGCCAGATCACCGACATGGCGGCCCCCGTCACCGGACTGCTCCCCGACGTCCGCTGACCCCGCCGCCGCGGCCCGTCAGCCGGCCGTGGCGAGGAACTGCGTGGCCGCCAGCTCCGCGTACAGCGGGTCGGCGGTCACGAGTTCGCGGTGCGTGCCCACCGCGCGGACCTTGCCCGAGTCCATCACCACGATCCGGTCGGCCATCGTCACCGTGGACAGCCGGTGCGCGACGACCAGCACGGTCGTCGTACGGGCCACGTCGGCGACGGTGTCGCGCAGAGCCGCCTCGTTGACCGCGTCCAGCTGCGAGGTCGCCTCGTCGAGCAGCAGGAGTCTCGGACGGCGCAGCAACGCGCGGGCGATCGCCACCCGCTGACGCTCCCCGCCCGACAGCTTGGTGCCGCGATGCCCGACGAGCGTCTCGACCCCCTTCGGCAGCCGCTCGACCAGCCCGTCCAGCCGAGTCGTCTTCAGCACCCGAGTGAGGGCGTCGTCGCCCGCCTCCGGGTTGCCCAGCAGCAGGTTGTCGCGCAGCGACCCCGACAGCACCGGCGCGTCCTGCTCGACGTAACCGATCGCCGAGCGCAGCTGCGGCAGCTCCCACTCCGTGAGGTCCCGCCCGTCCAGCGTGATCACGCCCGACTCCGGGTCGTAGAACCGCTCGATGAGCGAGAAGACCGTCGTCTTGCCCGCGCCGGACGGGCCGACGAACGCCGTCATGCCCTGCGCCGCCACCTCGAAGCTCACGCCGTGGTGGACGTACGGCAGGTCGTCGGCGTAGCGGAAGCGGACGTCCTCGAAGGCCAGCGCCGCCGGGGGCGCGCCGGCCGACGGCAACGAGGCGGCGGCCGCCCGGGGTTCGGCGGGCAGCCGCAGCGCCTCCTGGATCCGGGCCAGGGCGGCGGCCCCCGTCTGGTATTGGGTGATCGCGCCGACGACCTGCTGGATCGGCGACATGAGGTAGAAGACGTACAGCAGGAAGGCGACCAGCGTGCCGATGTCCACGGCGCCGGTCGCGACCCGCGCGCCGCCGACCGCGAGCACCGTGATGAAGGCGATCTGCATCGCCAGCCCGGCCGTGTTGCCCGCGGCCGCCGACCACTTGGCGGCCCGCACGCTCTGCCGCCAGGACTCCTCGGCCGCCGCGTGCAGCGTCCGCTCCTCGCGGTGCTCGGCGCCGGACGCCTTCACCGTGCGCAGCGCGCCCAGCACCCGTTCGAGCGAGGCACCCATCACGCCGACGGCGTCCTGTGCCCGGCGGCTGGCCTTGTTGATGCGGGGCACGATGAAGCCGAGGACCGTTCCCGTGCCGAGAACCACGGCGAGCGTGACGCCGAGCAGCACCGGGTCGACGAAACCCATCATCACCACGGTCGCCACCAGCGTGAGCCCACCCGTGCCGAGGCCGACCAGGGAGTCGGTCGTGACCTCGCGCAGCAGCGTGGTGTCCGAGGTGATGCGGGCCATCAGGTCACCTGGCTCACTGCGGTCCACCGCGGATATCCGCAGCCGCAGCAGGTACGACGACAGGGTCCGCCGTGCGCCGAGCACCACCGACTCCGCGGTGCGCTGGAGCACGTACCCGCCGAGAGCGCCCAGCGCGGCGTTGGCCACGACGAGGGCCGACATGGCCAGCAACGCCCCGGTGATGGCCCGGTCGTGGGACAGGTCGTCGATCAGCCCCCGCGCCACCAGCGGCAACGCCAGGCCGGTGGCCCCGGTGACCAGCGACAGCAGCGCGCCCACGAACAGGGTCCACCGGTGGGGCCGCACATAGCCCAGGAGCATGCGCCACGGGGGCGGGGCGGTCTCCGTCTCTGCGATGCTCACGCTGCTCCTTCACGGGTCCGAGGGGACGCTCGGAGACTACGGGGCAGCACTGACAACCGACGTGGGCGTGCGCGGCGCGCACCCGCAACCGTCCCCTTACCGATCAGTCACGCGTAGGGTCGGATGTCGGGACGGACGCGCGGAGACGGAAGGGGCCAGCACATGGCGCAGGAAGTACGCGGCGTGATCGCACCGGGGCGTGACGAGCCGGTGCGGGTCGAGACGATCGTCGTACCGGACCCCGGTCCGGGAGAGGCCGTGGTGCGGGTGCAGGCCTGCGGGGTCTGCCACACCGACCTCCACTACAAGCAGGGCGGCATCACCGACGAGTTCCCCTTCCTGCTCGGCCACGAGGCCGCCGGGGTGGTCGAGACCGTCGGGGACGGGGTCACCGACGTGGCACCCGGTGACTTCGTGATCCTCAACTGGCGTGCGGTCTGCGGCCGTTGCCGGGCCTGCCTGCGTGGCAGGCCCTGGTACTGCTTCGACACCCACAACGCCGAGCAGAAGATGACCCTGGCCGCGACCGGCCAGGAGCTCAGCCCGGCCCTCGGCATCGGCGCGTTCGCCGAGAAGACGCTTGTCGCGGCCGGCCAGTGCACCAAGGTCGATCCGACCGTCTCCCCGGCGGTGGCCGGACTGCTCGGCTGCGGTGTGATGGCCGGCCTCGGTGCCGCCATCAACACGGGCAACGTCGGCCGAGGCGACACCGTCGCCGTCATCGGCTGCGGCGGCGTCGGCGACGCGGCCGTCGCCGGGTCGCGGCTGGCCGGAGCGGCCCGGATCATCGCCGTCGACATCGACGACCGCAAGCTGGAGACCGCCCGCAGGATGGGCGCCACGCACACCGTCAACTCGGCCGACACCGACCCGGTCGAGGCGATCCGTGAACTGACCGGGGGGTTCGGCGCCGACGTCGTCATCGAGGCGGTCGGCCGCCCGGAGACGTACAAGCAGGCCTTCTACGCCCGTGACCTGGCCGGCACGGTCGTCCTGGTCGGTGTGCCCACCCCGGAGATGAAGCTCGAAATGCCCTTCCTCGACGTGTTCGGCCGCGGCGGGGCACTGAAGTCGTCCTGGTACGGGGACTGCCTGCCGTCCCGCGACTTCCCGATGCTGATCGACCTGCACCTGCAGGGGCGCCTGGACCTGGACGCCTTCGTGACCGAGACGATCCAGCTCGACGAGGTGGAGAAGGCCTTCGAGCGGATGCACCACGGCGACGTGCTGCGCTCGGTGGTGGTGCTGTGATGACCGCCCGCATCGAACGCCTCGTGACCTCCGGTCAGTTCACCCTCGACGGCGGCTCCTGGGACGTCGACAACAACGTGTGGCTCGTCGGCGACGACCACGAGGTCGTCGTCATCGACGCCGCCCACGACGCCGACGCGATTCAGGCGGCGGTGGGGGACCGCCGCCTGAAGGCCATCGTGTGCACGCACGCCCACAACGACCACGTCAATGCCGCGCCCGCGCTCGCCGACCGCACCGGAGCCGTCATCTGGCTGCACCACGACGACCTGCCGCTGTGGAAGCAGACCCACCCCGGCCGCGAGCCGGACGCCGGGCTGCTCGACGGGCAGGTCATCGAGGCCGCCGGTGCCGACCTGCGGGTGCTGCACACACCGGGGCACGCCCCCGGCGCGGTCTGTCTGTACGACCCGGGCCTGGGAGTCGTCTTCACCGGCGACACCCTCTTCCAGGGCGGCCCCGGCGCGACCGGCCGTTCGTACTCCCACTTCCCGACGATCATCGGCTCCATCCGCGACCGGCTCCTCACCCTTCCGCCCGAGACCGAGGTCCTCACCGGACACGGCGACCCCACGACCATCGGGGCGGAGGCCCCGCACCTCCAGGAGTGGATCACGCGCGGCCACTGAGGCCCGGTCCCGCCGGGGCAGCGGAGCAACCGGCCGGGAAAGGCGACAGAAGATGTCTGGCTTCCGCGGGAGGCTCGTCTGCGGGAAACAGCCACACGGGAGGTCGGACATGTCACAGCCGTTGCGGGGCAAGGTCGCGCTGGTCGCCGGAGCGACACGGGGAGCGGGCCGCGGGATCGCGCTGGAGCTCGGCGCGGCCGGCGCCACCGTCTACGTCACCGGCCGCAGCACCCGCGCCCGCCGCTCCGAGTACGACCGCCCCGAGACCCTCGAGGACACCGCCGACCTGGTCACCGAGGCGGGTGGGCACGGCGTCGCCGTGCCCACCGACCACCTCGACCCGGCGCAGGTGCGCGCCCTCGTCGACCGCGTCGGCGGTGAGCAGGACCGCCTCGACATCCTCGTCAACGACATCTGGGGCGGCGAGAAGCTCTTCGAGTGGGACAAGGCCGTGTGGGAGCACGACCTCGACAACGGGCTGCGGCTGCTCCGCCTCGCCGTCGAGACGCACGCCATCACCAGCCACCACGCCCTGCCCCTCCTGCTGCGCCGCCCCGGCGGCCTGGTCGTGGAGATGACCGACGGCACGGCCGACTACAACCGCGACACCTACCGGGTCAACTTCTTCTACGACCTCGCCAAGACGGCCGTGCTGCGCATGGCCTTCTCCCTGGGCCACGAACTGGGCCCGCGCGGCGCCACCGCGGTCGCGCTGACCCCGGGCTGGCTCCGCTCGGAGATGATGCTGGAGCATTTCGGCGTCCGTGAGGACAACTGGCGCGACGCCCTCGACCAGGTCCCGCACTTCGCCATCTCCGAGACCCCGCGCTTCGTCGGCCGCGCCGTCACGGCCCTCGCCGCCGACCCCGAGGTCGCCCGCTTCAACGGCCGGTCCCTCTCCAGCGGGGCCCTCGCCCAGGAGTACGGCTTCACCGACCTCGACGGCAGCCGCCCCGACGCCTGGCGCTACCTCGTGGAGGTCCAGGACCCGGGCAAGCCGGCGGACACGACCGGGTACCGGTGACGAGCGGCCGGGGGGAAACCGGCCCCTGCGCGGTACCTGCCCCGTTGATCACTGCGGGAGTACGGTCTGCGCATGACCGACACCAAGCGCTTCGACGGGTACGGAGTTCTGATCACCGGCGCGGCCCGCGGCATCGGCGCCGCGACCGCCCGGCGACTCGCCGCGGAGGGCGCGGCCGTCCTGGTGACCGACGTCGACGCGGCGGCGGCCGAGAAGACCGCCGGCGAGTTGCGCGACGACGGGCTCCGGGCGCAGGCGCACGCCTGCGACGTCGCGGACCGGGCGTCCGTCGAGGGCGCCGTCGCTCGGGCCGTCGCCACCTTCGGCACCCTCGACGTGCTGGTCAACAACGCCTACAGCTGCCATCCCGACGCGCCGCTGTTCGAGGAGGAGACCGACGAGGGGTGGGCGCGTGACCTGGACGTCACCCTGACCGGGGCGTACCGCTGCTGCCGGGCCGCACTGCCGCACCTGGCCGCCTCCGGACGGGGCGCCGTCGTCTGCGTCGGCTCGGTGAACGGCCTCCAGGACTTCGGCAACCACGCCTACAGCGCGGCCAAGGCCGGCCTCGGATCGCTGACCCGCACCCTCGCCGGGCACGCCGCCGGCCGGGGCGTCCGGGTCAACCTCGTCGCCCCCGGCACCGTCCGTACCACGGCGTGGCAGGGCCGCGACCGCGAACTCGACGCGCTCCGCCCTCACTATCCCTTGGGCCGGGTCGGCGAGCCGGAGGACATCGCCGCCGCCGTGGCCTTCCTCGCCTCCCGGGACGCGTCCTGGATCACGGGCACGACGCTGGTCGTCGACGGTGGGATCACCGCGGTGAACACCGGCTTCACGACGCTCACGGGGCGCGGCGACGAACGCCCATGAGCCCGGCGGCCGCGCTCCCCTCCGCGCCGAATGTCACCGTTTTGTCGCGGTCGGCCCGCGCCTACAACCGAATCCGCCCCTGACCGGTCTAGCAGGCAGAGACCGCGCGGCAGACGCGCATCCGACGCGAGAGACAAGGCCAGCCCATGGGGGAGATTCGCAGACGGGCCACCGTCGTCCTGGGGACCACCGCACTGGTGGCGCCGCTCACACTGGCGCTGGGCGCAGCCCCGGCGCAGGCGGCGAGCTGCACCACGCAGACCGGGCCGTACCAGAAGCAGGTGGAGAAGTTCCTGGGCCGCCCGGTGGACGGCAGGCAGTCCAGCGCCGACTGCAAGGCCACCCAGGCGTTCCAGACCAAGCACGGCATCACACCGAACATCGGCTACGCGGGGCCCGTCACCTGGGGCGTGATGGACCTCATGAACAAGCAGAAGGCCGTCGGCAAGAACCCGAACAAGGCCGGGAAGTGCCCGGTCAACAAGGGCCGTATCGCCTGTGTGAACCTCTCGCTCCAACTGAGCTGGATCCAGGACGGCAAGAAGCTGGTCTACGGCCCCGTGGCGGTCCGCACCGGGCGCAACGGCTACGAGACCCGCACCGGCCTGAAGAAGATCTACTGGCGCAACATCGACCACGTGTCGAGCATCTACGACGTCCCGATGCCCTATGCCCAGTTCTTCGACGGCGGCCAGGCCTTCCACTCCGCCGGGGTCAGCATGTGGAACCCGCCCGGTTCGCGCGGCTGCGTCAACATGACCAAGACCACGGCGAAGAAGTACTGGTCGCTGCTGAAGAACGGCGACGACGTCTACGTGTACGGGCGCAAGCCGGGCACCTGAGAGAGCACCCGGCCCACCCGGCGCGTCAGGCCTGCGGCGCGTCGCCGAAGTCCGGGATCTCCAGCCGTACGCCACCCTGCCGCGCGGACTCGTGCGCGATGATGCCCGGCAGGGTGTAGCGGGCCGCCACCCAGGCGTTCACGGACGGCAGTGAGCGCGTGTTGACCGCCGTCACGAAGTCGTCCACCAGGAAATGGTGGCTGCCCTCGTGGCCGTTGTGGAGGTGGTCGAACGTGCGCGGCAGCCGGGACCGGTCGTGCACGGGCGCGGAACCCGAGGTGAAGGCCGCCCGCAGATCCGGCGCTATGTGCTGGAGCGACGGGTCGTCGGGGGACATCGTCTGCTTGGGCTCCAGCAGTTCGGAAATATCGGTGACACCTGACTTGTCCTGCCAGAACGCCACCGTCGCGAGCTGCTCCATGCTCGCCTCCGTGCCGAAGAAGCGGAACCGGGACTCCCTGATGTGGGACGGGTAGCCCACTCGGCGGAACTCGTTCGTACGGAACGAACCGCCGCCCGCGACCTCGAACAGCGCGGTGGCGTTCGAGACGTCGTTGTCGAACTGGCTCACCGACCGGTCGAACACGCCGTCGCCCCGCTCGTCCACGACCCCGAGCGCCGACACGCTCACCGCGTGCGTCTGCCAGGCGCCCAGCACACCGCCCACCGAGTGCGTCGGGTACAGCAGCGGCGGATAGCTCGCCGTCGCCTTCCAGTTCTCCCCGCCGCTGTACTGGTACGCCTCGTAGAACCCCAGATCCATGTCGTGGACGTAGTCGCCCTCGGCGTAGAAGATCCGGCCGAAGGCGCCCTTGGCGATCTGGTCCCGGGCGTGCACGGTGGCCGGGTTGTACTGACTGGTCTCGCCCATCATGTACGTCAGTCCGGTCGCCTTGACCGCGTCGATGATCGCCGCTATCTCCTCCGTGGCGATCGCCATCGGCACCGCGGAGTAGACGTGCTTGCCGGCGTTCAGCCCCTGGAGCACCAGCGGACCGTGCGTCCAGCGCTGGGTGAAGATCGCGACCGCGTCGACCTCCGGTGACTCCAGCATGGCCTCGTACGTCGGGAAGGTGCCGCTCAGGCCTTCCGCGGCGGCCAACTGCTCGGCCCGCTCGGGCAGCAGGTCGGTGACGTGGACGTCGCTGACGCCGGGGTGGGCGAGGAAGAGCTTCGCGAACTGTCCGGAGAACTGCCCGGCGCCGACGATGCCGAGGGAGAACGTCATGTAAGGGAGCCTTTCACTGGCCGAGGAGGAAATTGATCTGACTGTTGGTCTGGTCCAGGCCGCTCACCGGAGCGTCGTTGGCGTAGATGTCCTGCATGGCGGGGCGCATCAGCGCGAACACGTCCGCGGCGTAGTCGGTGACGGGGAAGGAGAAGGTCGAGAAGTCCCCCTCGCCCGCGACCGGTTCGGTGAAGGCCGAGACGTCGACGCCCTTCTTCCGGTACGCCGCGACGGCGGCCTCGGTGCCGTCCGGTGTCGCCGGGAAGACGATCCCGTAGTCGCCGACGGTCCGCTGGCACTCGTCCGAGGCCAGGTAGCGGACCCACTTCTTGGCGCCCGCCTTGTTGCGGGCGTTCTTGGTGATCGAGTCGGCGAGGCCGTTCATCATCGTCGCCCGCTTGCCGGTCGGGCCCCGCGGAGTGACGGCGGTGCCGACGTCCAGGCCCTTCGCGCCGTAGTAGGTGGAGATCATCCAGGCGCCGTCGAAGGCGGCCGCGGCCGTGCCGGCGGCGATCTGCGCGTTGGGCGGGTTGGCGTTGTTGCTCCAGTCCGCGAACGGCGCGAGATAGCCCTTCTTCGCCAGGCCGAAGTACCAGTCGACGACCGACTGGAAGGTCTCGCTGTCGTACTGGTACGCGCTGCCCCAGCGCTTCTCGTCCGTGTAGCTCCAGCCGGCCGACGCGGTGAACGGGCTCCACTGCGTCTGCCCGTCGCCGTCGCCCGCGCCCCCCGTGGCCAGCCCGTAGACCTCGACGTTGTTCTTGTCGAAGCCCGGTTCGTCGCCCCGCCTGCCGTTCTTGTCGACGGTGAGGCGGGCCACGGCCTTTTCGAAGGTGCCCCCGTCCTCGGGGTTCCAGGACAGGTCGCCCAGGTGCGCGGCGGTGAGCCCGGCGTCCTCGGCGAGCTTCTTGTTGTAGAAGAGGGCGACCGTGTCCCAGTCCTTCGGGGCGCCGTAGCGACGCCCGTCCTGGCCGATCCAGTTGGCGGCGAGTCCCGGCTGGTAGTGCGACTCCTCGATGCCCAGGTCGTCGAGGGGTTCGAGCACGTCCAGATCGGCGAACTGGCCGAACTTCTGGATGTGGTCGGTGAACACGTCCGGCTCGGTGCCCGCGATGAAGCTCGCGGTGAGCTTGGTCCAGTAGTCGTCCCAGCCCATCTGGGTGATCTCGACGTCCAGACCGGGGTTCTGCTCCTCGAAGCCCTTGGCGCAGGCCTCGTATGCGGGCAGCTGATTGGCGTCCCAGAGCCAGTACGTCACCGTGTTCCCCGTCGGCCCCGAGGAGCCGACCTGGGCGCACCCGGTCACCAGGGACAGCGCCACGGCACCGGCCAGCGCCGTGAAGACCGTACGAAATCGCATGGAAGTTCCCTCACTTGATCCCGGTGAAGCCGATGGAGCCGACGATGCGACGGGCGAACAGCCCGAACAGCACCAGCATCGGAAGCGCCGCGATCAGCGTCGCCGCCATCAGCCCCGACCAGTCGGTGCCGGTCTGCGGCGTCTGCGCGCGGAACACGGCCAGCGCGACGGACAGCACGCGCGAGCTGTCGCTGTAGGACACCATCAGCGGCCAGAAGTAGTCGTTCCAGGAGGTGATGTACGTCAGCACGGCCAGCGTCAGGACCGGCGCAGACGCCATCGGCAGCAGGACCCGGAAGAAGACGCGGACCTTCCCGGCGCCGTCGAGGAGAGCCGCCTCCTCCACCTCGCGGGGGATGTTCATGAAGAACTGGCGCAGGAAGAACACCGCGAACGGGGTCATGAACATCGTCGGCAGCGCGATCCCCAACAGCGTGTCCACCAGGCCGAGTTCCTTGATGAGCACGAAGTTCGGCAGCAGGGTGAAGATCGTCGGCACCATCAGCCCGGCCAGGAACAGCCCGAACACGGTGTCCCTGCCACGCCAGCGCAGCCGGGAGAAGGCGTACGCGGCCATCGCCGAGAAGAAGATCTGGCACCCGGTGATCAGCGTGGAGACCAGCACCGAGTTGAGCAGGTAGCGCCAGAACGCCAGCCCGCCGCCCGAACCGCCCTGCGCGATCGCCTCCTCGGTCGACTGCAGGCCGAGCGCCCGCTCGAAACCGCCGGTGGTGAAGTCGGCCGGCAGGGGGTCGGCGGGCTGCGCGGCGAGCCCGGTGTTGGTGGACAGCGCGGTGCGCAGGATCCAGTAGAACGGCAGCAGCGTGATGAGCACCATCGCGGCCATCACCGCCCAGGCCACCACTCGCCCGAGGGAAGGCCTGCGCCTCGCCCGCCGTACGGTCGTCGTCGTGACGGCAGTCATGTCGTCTCTCTCCCTTCTGTCAGCCGGTCCGTCAGCCGAGGTCGGTCCGGCCGGCCCGGGTGAGCCGGTACTGCAGGACGGTGATGGCGGTCAGGACGATCAGCAGGGCCACGGACATCGCGGAGGCGTAGCCGAACTGGAAGCGGCCGAAGGCGGACCCGTAGATGTAGTACTGAAGGACGTTGGTGGCGTTGGCCGGGCCGCCCATGGTCGTCACGGCGACCGTGTCGAACACCTGGAACGAACCGATCACCGTCATGATCAGCACGACGGCCAGGACGGGGCGCAGCAGCGGCAGCGTGATCCGCCACAACATCCGCCACTCGCCGGCGCCGTCCACCTTCGCGGCCTCGTACAGGTGGCCCGGGATGGCCTGGAGGCCGGCGAACAGCAGCAGCGCGGTGTAGCCCACGTGCCGCCACACGTTGATCAGCGCGATCGTCGGGATCGCCCAGGTCTCGTCGGTGAGGAACGGGATCCGGTCGGCGCCGAGGGCCGTGACGATCTCGTTGCCGATGCCCAGCTGGGTGTCCAGGATCCAGAGCCAGACGATGCCCGCGACGACGTTCGACATCAGATACGGCGTGATCACGATGCCGCGCAGCGTCGCCGACTGGGTCAGGCGTTGCAGCAGCACGGCGATCGCGAGTGCGGAGACGGTCTGCACACCGATGTTGATCACCACGTACGCGACGGTGGTCCGCAACGACTCCCAGAAGATGGGGTCCTTGACCATACGGACGTAGTTGTCGAGGCCCACCCACTCCGCCGGCGTCAGCAGGTTGAACCGGGTGAAGCTCAGATACACGCCCCGCAGCGTGGGCCACAGCAGGAAGACCAGGAAGCCCAGCAGGGCGGGCGCGAGGAACACGGCCGCGAGACGCCCGTCCCCCCGGGGCGTCGGCGGACTGCTGGAGGCGACGGACATGGGCAGGCTCCTCGGCTGTGGCGGCTCGTCCTGGGGCCACTTACTTTTGAGCCGGAAGAATCTTCCCGTCAAGAGGTGTGCAGCGATCTTCTGGAGGCGGCAGTCGAGGCTCTAGAGTGGATTCATTACTTCAGGAGCAAAAGAAACAAGGCGTGGGAGTCTGACCTACATGACCGCAGGTTCCGCCAGCTGGCTGCCGCTGAGTCCCGGTGAACGCTCGGTGGCGATCGAGGTGCTCGTCAACGGCCCCCTCTCCCGCGCGGAGCTCGCCCGGCGTCTGGACCTCTCCGCCGGCAGCCTCACCCGGCTGACCAAGCCGCTGATCGAGTCGGGTCTGCTGATCGAGTCCCCCGACGGGTGCGCGGCGGGCGAGAGCAGGCAGGGCAGGCCCTCGCAGCCGCTGGACGTGGTGGCCGAGTCCCGGTCCTTCCTCGGCTTCAAGGTCACCGAGGACATGGTCTACGGCGTCGTCACCACCCTCAGGAGCGAGATCGTCGCGCGCCACGACCGTCCCCTGACCACGCACGACCCGGGTGAAGTGGCCGACCTGCTCGCGCAGATGGCGGGTGAGCTGGCCCACAGCCACCCGGGGCTCGCCGGGATCGGCATCGGGGTGGGCGGATTCGTGCAGGACCGGGCCGTGGTGGGGGAGTCGCCGTTCCTGGACTGGCGTGACATTCCTCTCGCCGCGCTCGTCGAGGAGCGCACCGGGTTGCCGGTGGTCGTCGAGAACGACGTGGCCGCCCTCGTCGAGGCCGAGACGTGGTTCGGCGCCGGGCGCGGCCTGGACCGGTTCGTGGTGCTCACCATCGGCGCGGGCATCGGCTACGGGCTGGTGCTGGGCGGCAGACGGGTGCCGTCCGAGGGGGAGGACCGGGCCTTCGGCCGACGCTGGATCCTCGACCCGAACGGGCCGCTCACGCCCGACGGCGAGCGCGGCAGCGCGGTCTCGCTGCTGACCATCCCCAGCATCCGCTACCAGATCCGGGCCGCCACCGGACGGGACCACACCTACGAGGAGATCCTCGGCCTGGCCGCCGCCGGGGAGGCCATGCCCGCCCGGGTGGTCGCCGAGGCCGCCCGCGCCCTCGGCATCCTCCTCGCCCACATCGCCAACTTCGCGATGCCGCAGAAGATCCTGCTCGCCGGAGAGGGGGTCGGACTGATGGATGTGGCGAGGAACACGGTGGAGGAGACGATCCGCGGCCGACGGCATCCGCTGGCCGCTCCGGTCGACCTGGAGACCAGGAAGTCCGACTTCCACGACTGGGCCCGCGGTGCCGCCGTCCTGGCCATCCAGGTCCTGGTGCTGGGCGCGGCGGACGCCTGAACTGCCCGTCCCGTTCGGGGACATGGACGTGATCAGCGACACGGCCCGATATGTCCGATTGGCTCGCGATTACTCACATCGCCTTCACCTGGGGCGCCGTATGCTTCACAGCATGTCCACCAGTGTTGAAGCCGCCACCGAGCGATCGGCCGCGGAGGTCAACGAGGAGATCCGGGCGCTGTGGCGCCGGTCGGGCGGGACACTGAGCACCGAGCAGCGCGAGGTGTACCAGCGCCTCGTCCTGGAGTGGGCCGCCGCGGCGCCGCAGCCGGCGCAGGCCGCCTGACCCGCTCGTGACGGGCCCCGTGCCCCTTCCGGCCCCCGGACCTCTCCGTCAGCCCCACGTGGCCGAGTAATAGCGCTGGTAGGCCTTGCGGTCCTGTTCCGTACGGATCCACCGCGTGGCCACCAGCGCGATCAGACTGCCCCCGACGACCAGCAGACCGGGCCCGACGTTCCTCGGGTCCGCCAGCCGGGCCAGCAGTTGCCTGCCCGCCTCCGCCGAGATCGGCGTCGACGTTCCCGGCGCCGCCGCGCTCTGGGGGCCCGACGGCGCCGGAGCGGCCTGCCCGTTCTGCGGGCCCGACGCGATCAGCTGGACGCCAAGCGCGGACAGCGCCTGCGGCAGCGGCTGGAAGTACGTCGTGCCGCCCGCCCGGCAGTCCCCGCTGCCGCCCGAGGTCACGCCGAGGGCGATCCCCTCGGAGAACATCGGCCCGCCGCTGTCCCCCGGCTCGGCGCACACGTTCGTCTCGATGAGGCCGGAAACCGTGCCCTCGGGGTAGTTCACCGTGGCGTTGAGCGCGGTCACCTCGCCGTCGCGCAATCCGCTGCTGCTGCCGCTGCGGAACACCCGCTGCCCCACGGACGGCTCGCCCACGCCCGTGATCCGCACGCCCTGTCCGTCACCGATCGCCACGACACCCGCGCCGTCGCCCGCCCGCCCGCCGCTGTACTGCACGAGGGAGTAGTCGTTGCCCGGGAAGCTGCCGGCGACGGTCCGGCCCACCGGCTGGTCGCCCCGGTTGTCCGCGAACCAGACCGAACCGTCGGGTCCGCAGTGCCCGGCCGTGAGGATGAAGTCGGTCTTCCCGTCGGTGACGTTGAAGCCCGCCGAACAGCGCCCGGCGGTGGACAGGATCGGCAGGGCGCCGTTGATCCGGGTGGTGAAGGTGCCCTCCGCGCGCTCCATGCGGACGAAGTCGCCCATGCCGTCCGCGAGGTCGGTCAGCTCGGACCAGTCGCCGGCGGAGACGGTGCTGTCACCTCGTACCACCACCTCGTTCGAGCGGTAGTCCACCATCCACGCCGTGCCCGTCACGCGCGGTGCCGAACCCAACTGCCGCGTGGCGGACTTGAGCTCGCGCATGCTGTGCCGCACGAGCTTCGCCGTCGCGCCCGCCCCGCGGACCTCGGCGGCCGCCTCGTCGTCGGTGACCGCGACGACCGGCCGCCCCTCGTCGTCGATCCAGCTGCCCGCCGTGCGGGAGGAGCCGAGCCGCTCGACGAGGCCGGCGCCGGTGTCCTGGCCTACGCCCGGGCCGGCGTCCTCGGCGAGGACCCGGGGCGCGGCGGCAGGAGGTTCGCTCGCGACCGCCTGCGTGACCATCGCCGCCCCGAGGACGATCCCGCCGACTGACGCCAGCCGTGTCACCCGCCGGACCATCCGTCGTCGTACGTGCCTCATGCGTGGCTCCCGAACCCCGAACACGCGGCGCGACCGCGCCGCGGGGCGCCCGGGTCGTCGAGCGCCCTCTCTCCATACGTGCCGGGGTTCGGCAGCGTTCACCCCTGGGGACGGCCGGCTCAGTTCTTGCGGGCCACCCCGCCGAACATCGCGACCTCCTCCGGCTCGGCGCCGTCACCGGCCTCCGGACGCCAGCGCGAACACGACACGACACCCGGCTCCAGCAGATCGAGGCCGTCGAAGAAGCCCGTCAGGGCCTCGGGTGTGCGCTGGGTCAGCTTCGGGGTGCCGTGCTCGTTCCAGAACTTCACCGCCTCGTCCACGTCCGGCATCGACGGCGAGGTGATGGTGTGCGACAGCACCAGGTGGCTGCCCGGAGGCAGCGCGTCCATCAGCCGCCGGACCACGCCGTACGGGTCCTCGTCGTCACGCAGGAAGATGACGACGCCGAGCAGTATCAGCGCCACGGGCCGCGTGAGGTCCAGCGTCTTCGCGGCGTGTTCGAGGATCGCGTCGACGTTGCGCAGATCCTCGTCGAGGTAGTCGGTGCGGCCCTCCGGCGTGCTGGTGAGCAGCGCGCGGGCGTGCGCGAGGACGAGTGGATCGTTGTCCACGTACACGATCCGGGCGTCCGGAGCGATCCGCTGGGCGACCTCATGGGTGTTGTCGGCGGTGGGCAGGCCGGTGCCGACGTCCAGGAACTGGCGGATGCCGAGGTCGGAGACCAGGTGCCGCACGGCGCGGCCCAAAAACAGGCGGTCAGCCCGGGCGTATTCGCCGATGCCCGGGTGCAGTTGACGGATCTGGTCGCCGGCCGCCCGGTCGACCTCGTAGTTGTCCTTGCCGCCGAGCCAGTAGTTCCAGATGCGGGCCGTGTGCGGCTGGGACGTGTTGATGCGCTCGCGCAATGACTGGGCCAAACCGTCCGCGGCTGGCGGGTTCTCGGTCACGGAATCAGCTCCTGGGGGTGCCTGGTGCAGGGCGGGAAGACGCCCCGTGCGGTGTCAAGACGCAATCTAGACCGATGAATTGATCTTTGCCGGGCCTTGTGCGTTTTCCGTGCCCGCGTGCCCGTGCGCTCCTCCCGCGGGCGCCTATCGTGTGCCCATGACCAGGAACCCGCACGGACCGTCCGGTGAACCGAACCCCCTGCGCGCACTGGACCTCGATCAGCTACGGCGCCGTACGAGCATGAAGTGGCGCAGCTACCCCGACGACGTACTGCCGCTGTGGGTGGCGGAGATGGACGTGCCCCTCGCCCCACCCGTCGTCCGTGCCCTCACCGACGCGCTCGCGCTCGGCGACACCGGCTACCCGGCGGGGACCGCCTACGCAGAGGCGCTGGCCGGCTTCGCCGAGAAGCGGTGGGGCTGGTCCGGGCTCGACGTGGGGCGCACGGCGATCGTGCCCGACGTGATGCTCGGCGTGGTCGAGATGCTCAGGCTGGTGACCGGGCCGGGGGACGCCGTGGTGGTCAACCCGCCCGTGTATCCGCCGTTCTTCCAGTTCGTCACGCACATGGACCGCCTGGTGGCCGAGGCGCCCCTGGGCCCGGACCTGCGGATCGACTTCGGGGTCCTGGAGGACTCCTTCCGGCAGGCCGCGGCGGGCGGGCGCCGGGCGGCGTACCTGCTGTGCAGCCCGCACAACCCGACCGGGACCGTGCACACCGCCGAGGAACTGTCCGCCGTCGCCCGCCTCGCAGGGGAGTACGGCGTGCGTGTCGTCGCCGACGAGATCCACGCCCCGCTGGTCGTCGGCGACACGGACTTCGTGCCGTACCTCAGCGTGCCGGGCGGCGGCAGCGGTCTGTCGCTGATGTCCGCCTCCAAGGCCTGGAACCTCGCCGGCGTCAAGGCGGCCCTCGCGGTCGCGGGCCCGGAGTCGGCCGCCGACCTCGCCCTGCTGCCCGAGGAGGTCGGTCACGGCCCCAGTCACCTCGGCGTACTCGCGCACACGGCCGCGCTGCGCGACGGCACCGCCTGGCTGGACGCTCTGCTCGCGGGCCTCGACGAGAACCGGCGCCTGCTCGCCGCGTCGCTGGCCGGGCTGTTGCCGGCCGTGGCCTACCGCCCCGGTGACGCCACCTACCTCGCCTGGCTGGACTGCCGGGCCCTCGGCCTGGGCGACGACCCGGCCGAGGTCTTCCTGCGGCGGGGCCGGGTGGCCCTCAACTCCGGCCTGCCGTTCGGGACGGGCGGCGCCGGGCACGTACGGCTGAACCTGGCCACCTCGCCCGAGATCATCACGGAGGCGGTACGGCGGATGGCCGCCGCGCTGAAGTGAGGGCGGCATGCCTACACTTCCGGCCATGGACGCCACACGGCTCGGAGCCGGCAAGTACCTGCTGATCACCAGCTACCGCAAGGACGGCACGCCGGTCCCCACGCCCGTCTGGGTCGTCGCCGACGGCGACGCGCTCGGGGTCTGGACGGTCGCCGACTCCTGGAAGGTCAAGCGGATCAGGCGCCGCTCCGACGTCCTCGTGGGCCCCTGCGACCTGCGCGGCAACCCGACCGGTGAGCAGGTCCCGGGCACCGCCGGGATCACCGACGCGGAGACCACGGCCCGCTACCGCAAGCTCATCGCCCGCAAGTACGGCGTCGTGGGCCGCCTCACGCTCCTCGGCAGCCGGCTGCGGCGCGGCGCGGAGGGCACGGTCGGAATCCGCGTGACCGTGAACGGCTAGGGACGCCCGGCGACCCGGCCACGGCCCGTCAGGTCCAGGCCCGGTACGGTTCGTCGAGCAGCTGGAACACCGGCTCGCCCCGCACCGGGTCCTTGGCGGTGGACAGCCGCACGCGGTCGCCGCTGTGGATGCCGATGAGCGGGCCCATCACCCGGCCCCGCACGACGAAACCCTCGGCCATCTCGATGAGGGACACGTTGCGCGCGGCGGGCGTGTTGCGGTGGACCACCGTCGTGTGGCGCACCGTACCGGTGCCCTCGCTGCGCTCGGTGCGCAGGTCGCTGCCCTGGCAGACCGGGCAGAGCAGCCGGTGGTACATGGCGGTGCCGCACCAGGCGCACCGCTGGAAGTGAAGGGCCTCCTGGTCCTGGGGGCGGCGGTCGAGGACGCCCGCGGCGGAGCCGGATGCCTGCTGAGCGACGGTCCCTGAGTGGTGGTACACGCTGTCAACTCCCTGCGCTCGGCCGGAAATCCGCGTGCGCGACACTGTGCGCACGCCTGTGCGCGGCTTGCCGTGCCACCGTGCACGGCCACAGCGTATGGCACTGAGTGCCACGCGTAAAGGCACTCCGTACCCTGAAATCCCGGGTGGTCAGGCCGGCCCGAGCGTCGTCTCGATCTCCTGCACCACCCGCCACAGCGGAGCGTCGCGCCGCGAGACGACCACCACCACGTCCTCGGGCCGCTCCGGTGCCGGGTACGTGGGCCCGGCGCCGAAGGCTCCCTGCACCATGCCCAGGGCGTGGTCCACCGCGGCGGCAGCGTCGCCCCTTCCGTCCGAACGCAGCCAGGACCGCAGCCCGTTGTTGTGCGCCGCGACCACGGCGGCCGCGATCACGTCCGCCTTCAGGGTGCCGTCGCGGAGGCCCGCGAAGCGGCCGCGCAGGTAGCCGGCGAGGGCGCGCTCGTAGCGCCACACCACGGACAGCTCGTACGCGCGCAGCCCCGGCACCTGCCTGGTGAGCCGGTGGCGCTGCACCGAGAAGTCCGGGTTCTCGGCGTACATCCTCAGCACCAGCCGGGCCGCGTCGCAGACCCGGCCCACCGGCTCGTCGTCCTCGCCGCCGCTCGAGAGGAAGGCCGTCATGTCGGCCAGGCACCGCTCGTGGTCGGGGAAGACCACGTCCTCCTTGGACGGGAAGTACCGGAAGAAAGACCGCCGCCCCACGCCCGCGAGGGCCACGATGTCGTCCACGGTGGTCTGTTCGTAGCCCCGTTCAAGGAACAGCTGGAAGGCCGCCGCGACCAGGGACTCGCGCATGGGCGGTTTCGCGCTCATGGGACGGAACGTAACACCTGAACAGGCCTCGATGGCACTCGGTGCTGCCCCGGGGGACTGAGTGCCCCGCACGGTACGCCGCTACGCGTCCTCGTCCTCCGGCACTCCCGGGTCGCCGGACTCGGCCAGCCGGCTCACGGCCGCGGACACCTGGCGCTGTATCGCGTCGGGCAGTGGTTCTCCGCGCACGGCCGTCACCAGGTCCTGGGCGAGCAGATGGAGCTTGGTGTTGGTGTTCTGCGAGACCATCACCAGCACGTGCCACGCGTCCTGCGGGCTCAGCCCGAAGGTGGCCATCAGGACCCCGCGGGCCAGATCGATGGTCGGCCGGGTCTGCATGGCCCGGCGCAGCTGGACGACCTCCACCCCGAGATCGTGGTCGTCGTCCTCGTCGGCGGCCTCGGTGAACTGGGGCAGCGTGCCCGTGAGGGTGAGGAGCCGCTCGGCCACGGGACTGAGGGCCTGGATCATCACCGTCTTCTCCTCGGCGAGGGCCTGTTCGCGGAGGGCTAGCAGGACGTTGAGGGCGGAGCAGTCGCAGAAGGTCACGCCTCGCAGATCGAGGTCGATGCCCTTGGCCGCGGACTTCAGCGCGTCACGCAGGGCGCCACGCAGATCGTCGGCCGCGTGCAGGTCCAGCTCCCCGCGCACCGTCACGGCCGAGCGGACGTCGTCGTGCCGCACGGCGACCGACAGTGCCCCGGGCCTCGGGGCCGCCGGGGTGGCGGACTGCGTGGGATACGCAGGCTCCGGCATGGCCGACACTCCTTCGAAACTCCTGCCTGCCGTCTCCATCAGAGTCGTCCTCACACCGCGATACGTCAAGAGATACATGAAATCTAGTTCGCGTTTTTGAATACGGGAAACCTCGGTCCTATGATGGCCCCATGAGTGAAGTCCCTGAGCCGCACACCGGATGGACCTTCCTCACCAATCACGCCCGGGTGCTGGCCGCCATCGCCGATGATCACACCGCCCGCGTACGCGACATCGCGGCACACTGCAGGCTCACCGAGCGAGCCGTGCAGAAGATCATCGCCGACCTGGAGCAGGCCGGCTATCTGTCCCACCGGCGTGAGGGGCGGGGCAACACGTACCGCATCGAGCCGAGCAAGGTGCTGCGGCACCCGGCCGAGGCGGGACTGACCGTGGCCGCGCTGCTCGCCCTGCTCGCGCAGGACGAGGCGGACCGCGGCCGGGAGCCCGCGGACAGCGGGGCGTCGGCCCGCGAAGGTTGACACGTACGACAGGCTGACACGCGCGACAGAGGCTGACGCGCACCACGGCGCTGATGCGTATGTGACCGCTGGACGCAGGATGTCCTGCGGGCCGGTGATCACCCCCGTCGGACGGGGCTAGGCGCCGTCGGTCGGCACGCGGATGTCCACCACGCAGACGTCGTCGCGCCGGTCCTCCTCCAGCACGGCCGCGAGCAGCGGGCCGAGTGAGCCGGGCTCTTCGGTGTGGTGCGTGACGAGGGCCCGCGCGAGCCGCTCGATACCGAGGTCGATGACCTCCGACGCGCGCTCCACGAGACCGTCCGTGTACAGCAACAGCCGGTCGCCGGGCTCCAGTCGGGTCTCGGCCTGCTCGAAGACCGGCGTGGTGCTCGCGCCGAGCAGCATCCCGCCGGGCCGGCCGAGCCGTTGTACCTCACCGGCGCGCAAGCGCAGCGGCGGGGGATGTCCGGCCTGGGCCCAGACCAGCCGGCGCTCGTCCGGGTGGTAGTGGGCCAGCACCATGGTCGCCGTGCCGTGTGGGTCGCGGGAGTGCAGCAGCAGGGTGTTGAGCCGGCTGAGGGCACCCGTCAGGGAGGAGCCGGTGATGACCATGCCTTTGGCGGTGAACCGGAGCTGGGCCATCGTGGCGACCGCGTCCATGCCGTGACCGGCGACGTCGCCCACCACGAACAGGGCGGTGCCGTCGGGCAGTTCGATGGCGCTGTACCAGTCGCCGCCGACGTGGATGCCCGACTGGGCGGGCAGGTACGTCACCTCGACCCGCAGCCCGGCCAGTTGCAGCGGCTTGTCCGGCAGGGGCAGCAGCGCGTGCTGGAGCCGGGCGGCCAGCGCCCGTTCGGCCTGGAGCGCTCCGTGCTGGGTGAGGTTCTCCTGTTCGCTCTCCACCAGGGCCAGTTCGGCGTTGCGCCGCGCCGTGAGGTCCTGGAGGAAGCCGTGCACCTCGACGGGCGTGCCGTGCAGGTCGGCCACCGCCTCGGCGACCGTTCGCAGATGACGCACGCCACGCGCCGTCCGGATCCGGAACGGCACGTCGGCCGGCCGCCCTTCGTGCACCAGTGCCCTGATGGCGCGGGTCAGGACCGGTACGTCCTCCGGCACCGCGAGGCCGGGCAGGTCGGAAATCCGCACCGGGCCGTCCGCGGGGTCGCGGTCGAGGACGGTGAAGACCTGGTCGGCCCAGGTGACGTCGCCGGTCGGCAGGTTCCAGCTGGCCCAGCCGAGGTTGCCCAGCCGCTGTACGTCCGCCAGCCGCTGCTCCTGGCGGTCCGGCGGGTCGTGCCGGACCCAGCTGACGACGAGGCCCTCGCCCAGCCGTGCGACGCGGACGGAGTAGGTGGACGGTTCGGAGCCGCCCGCCACCACGTCCTGGTGTGCGAGCGGCTCGCCCTCGTACGGCTTTCCGGCGCCGAGCACGTCCTGGCACCGCTGCCACAGCGACTCGTCGGCGATCGGCGGCCAGCACTCCAGGATGCGCAGTCCGACCAGTTCACGGCCGGTGCGCCCGACGACGTCGACGGCCTCCGGGGTGACCGCGTCGATGCGGTAGTCCTCGACGTCGCCCGAGGGAGCGCGCAGCGGGGTGAGCAGCATCGCCGCGCCGGGCAGGGTGTCGAGCACCGTCTGGACGGTCTGGGCGAAGCCCTCGGCGGCGGGTTGCGGGGCGGCGTCGAACGCCCGCAGCCGGCTCGCGCACAGCCGGACGACGGCCCGCAGATGGTCGCGGGCGCGGGGCGTGAACGGGCCGGGGTGGGTGCGCAGGACGCCGATGGAGATCTCGGCGGCGTCGACGGGCAGCCAGGCCCGCGACCGCCAGCGCTCGGGCGGGTTCCCGATGAGCAGGAACCGCTTCCGGTCCGCCGGGAGGTCCTCCAGCCAGCGCGCCTCGCGGGTGCGCAGCGTCTCCAGCGCGGCGACGCCGGTCAGCGGCGGCACATGGCCCCACTGTGCGGCCAGGGTGGCGTCGATGCCCGCGTGCCCGACCAGTTCGAGACCGTCGGCGGGAAGCCGGGCGAAGATCATGACCGCGTCGGCGCCGACGGTGCCGGCGAGATGCTCCAGCAGGCACCCGGCAAGCTCCTGCGGAGTACGAACCCCGGCGAGCGCCGCGCCCACCCGGCCCAGGGGCGCGGAGGCGTCGTCGGCGGGGTCGCGGGTGGGGCCGGGGAGGGGAGCGCCGGGCGGGGCGGGGGTGGGGGTGGCCGATGCGTCGGAGGTGGCGAGGACGGTGGTGTCAGGCGTGGCGGGGACGGGGCCGGCCGATGCGTCGGGAGCAGGGACGTCTCGGCCGCCGGGGACGTCGGCGTTCAGGCCGCCGGGTACAGGGGTGTCCGGCTCGTGGGACACAGGGGCGTCCGGCTGGTCGGATACGGAGGTGCCCCGCTCGTCCGGGGTTCTCGGCCTCGGCCTCGGGCCTTCCTGGGCCGGGACCGTCCGGGGGGACGAGTCGCCGCCGAGGGTGATCCGGCATTCCTCGATCAGCGTCCGGCCGCCGGCCCTCGCGCGTCCCAGTAGTTTTTCGTGTGCCGCCTCCGCCGAGCATCCGGTGAGCGCCATGACCGCGCCCTTGGCCCGCTCCAGGACGGCCGAGGGCGCCGCCAGGTCCCGCAGTCGCTCCAGCTCGGAGCGCCGTCCGGGTGCCGCGCCGGCCGGTGCGATGGTGTGGGACCCGGTGCCGTTCTCCGCCGGGATCGCGGGGTCGCTCGTCACGGGTCGAGCATCGCACAGGGACCCCCCTGAGAGCGCAAGGTCGGCCGGAGGGAATCCACTCGAAAGGGCAAGCCGTGGCCATGGCCGACGGCGCCTGTCCGGCGAAGGGGAGCACCTGGTGTGCTGCCGGGCGCACGCCAGGTCGGGGCGGGTTCCGGGAGCGCGCCCGAAAGCGGCCTTCAGCGGCCCGAGTTGTACTCCACCAGCGCGTCGGTGACCGCCCGTACGCTGCGCGCGATGTGTTGGAGTTGCAGCACCTCGGCGGCGTACAGCTTGATCGTGTGCTCGATGACCGACTCCGGCATACCCAGCCGCGGCAGATCGGCGCGGGCGGTCTGCAGGGCGGTCCGGGCGACCCGGATCTCCTGCTGGACCTGGATCTGCGCGTGCCGGGCGAGCAGCACGGGGTGGCGGATCAGCGCCGGGTAGCCGGCGTACCGGGCCGGTACCAGCTCGCGCAGCCACTTGGCCGCCGAGCGCTCCCAGTCGTAGCTGCCAGGGGCCTTGACCTGGCAGGGCCAGTCCGGGCTGGTGCGCATGGAGGTCAGGGGCATGATCATCGCTTCCGGTGTGCTGCGGTGCGGAGGTGGTCCACGGTGGTGGGGCGGTCCCGGCCTAGGGGATAGCCGGGACCGCCCCTACCGAACACCCAGGGCACCGATGCGGGTAGGGGACATCGGCTTCGGGTGTTCGTGCGGGTGCCCCGGGGAGTCGGCCTGTGCATGAGCGGATGGTCGTCTCTCCTCGGGCGGTGCGGATCCGCGAGCAGTATTTATATATGCCGTTCGCTTTGCAAGACGTATGAAAACATTCATGCGCGCTTTGAAATGAAAGGTCCCTTTGTAATGTCGTTCAGGTGGGCGCGGGCTCAGTCCCGCAGGAAGAACTGGTGCTGGTCGGAGATCTGCTCGTACGCCTCCAGCCGGGCCTGGGTGCGCTCCGGATCGGCGTCGGTCATGGCCTGGAGCAGCGCCGCCGCCATCACACCGGGCGCGGCGTAGGAGTCGAAGACCAGCCGCGAGCCCATGCCGGTGGCGAAGGTGACGTCGGCCTCCTCGGCGAGCGGCCCGAACGCCAGGTCGTTGAGCAGCGCGACGCGCAGCCCGGCGCCGCGCGCGAGGCGTACGGCGGCGAGCGTCTCATGGGCGTGCCGGGGCAGCGAGAAGGCCAGCACCCAGGTGCCCCCTGCCTCGCGGGCCTGCAGCAGCGCGTCGTAGGCGACCGTGCCGCCCCGCGTCACCAGCCGTACGTCCGGGTGGATACGGCGGGCCGCGTACGCGAAGTACTCCGCGAGGGAGGCCGAGATGCGCAGGCCCAGCACGGTCAGCGGGGCCGACTCCGACAGCCGTCTGCCGATCTCGACGACCTGGCCGGGGTCGGCGAGGTCACGGCGGAGGTTCTCCAGGTTCTCGATCTCGGCGTCGACCGCCGCCTGGAGTTCGTTGCCGCGGTCCTCCTCGGCGGGCGCGGGGCCACCGGCCAGGGTGCCGAGGGCGATGGCCTGGAGCTTCTCCCGCAGCGCGGGGTAACCGCTGAAGCCGACGGCGGCCGCGAACCGCGTCACCGACGGCTGGCTGACCCCGACCCGATCGGCGAGCTCGGTGATCGGCAGGAACGCGGCCTCGGTGATGTGCTCGATCAGGTACTGGGCGATGCGCCGCTGCCCCGGAGACAGCCGGGGCCGGTCGAAGAGTGCCCTGAGCTGGTAGGCCGGGGCGGCCTCTGCCTCCGGTGCGCCCTTCCCCGACGTGATGGCGGACGCCTGTGCGCGTGCCTGTTGCGGCGATGGCACCGGTGCGCCTCCTTTGCTTCCCACGAAGCTTCAACATAGCTCACACAACGTGGCGATCAGGGGTGCACACCGGTCACCGGGGGCACGCGCAACGGTGCGGTGCGCCGCCTCCCGCCACCACCTCCCGCCCCCTGTTCCAGGGGCTCACGGGCAGCCCGCGCGCGAGGGACACGGCCCCGCCCGCCGTGCCGGGCCCGGCAGGTGGACGACGGCGCCGGCGTCCCCTCCCGCATTCACCGGGGCGGCCGCGCGGAAAGGCTGACGGACGTGCACCTTCCGTACCAGCACCGTCCGTTGCACGACGGCAAGGCGGTCCGGCTGCGCGCGATGAGCCTGTACGACCACGAGATCCGCGCCCGCCGGGTCCGCGCCCGCGGTGCCCTGCTGCCGCCCGAGCACGGCGGGGCGTACGACAACAACTACGGCCCGATCTCCCTGTCCTTCCTCGCAGGCCCACCGGGTCAGCGGCGAGGAGGTCTTCGCCGAGGACGGCGACGCGCTTGCCCGCCATCTCGACGCCCGTCCTCACCGGCGGCGGCTTCGACATCGGCGGGCCCGTCTTCGGCAACCCCGACGAGGGCTGGCGTCACCTGGTCTCCTCGACGGCGCCGGAGGCGGACCCGGCCCCAGGGGCACCGGCGGGGCGGACCCGGATGTCTTCGCCGTGCGCTACGGGAGTCGGATCGGCCCGTACGCGCCTGCCTTCCGAGCAGGGCCCACGCGGTCCGACGGTCCGCACCGAGGCGTTCACCGCCCTGATCGGCGACGCGGCGGCCGACGCCCATGGCACACCGGAGCTGACGCTGGAACCCTGCTAGTCCCTCCTGGTCCCTCCTGGTCCGGGCTGGTCCGCGCTCACCACCAGGTCGGCACGGTCCCGTGTCGTCGCCACCAGTTCGGCATTGCGCCGGTCCGTGCCCATGACCCACGCCACCGCCTCCTCGTGGCCCTTGCCGAACTCCTCGTGCCGGGCGACGAGGCGGCGGATCCGCTCCGGCTCGGACAGCTCGCAGAACCACACCTCGTCCAGCTCCGGCCGGACCCGCGTCCAGGCACCCGAGTCGAGCAGCAGGTAGTTGCCCTCGGTCACCACCAGGCGGGCCTCCGGCGGGACCGGGATCGCACCGGCGATCGGCTGCTCCAGGACGCGCTCGAAGCCCGGCGCGTACACCACGTCGTCCCCGTCCTCGTGCAGGCGCCGCAGCAGGGCGGCGTACCCGGCCGCGTCGAAGGTGTCGGGCGCGCCCTTGCGGTCGCGGCGGCCGAGCCGGTCGAGTTCGGCGTCGGCGAGGTGGAAACCGTCCATCGGGACGTGGGCGACCCATGGCCGGCCGGAGCCGTTCAGCTCCCGCACGAGCCGCTCGGCGAGGGTCGTCTTGCCCGCGCCGGGGCTGCCGGCGATGCCGAGGACGGCCCGGCGGCGGTCCGCCGTGAGGTCACGGGCGCGGGCGAGGAGGTCGTCGAAGGTCACCGGCACACCTCAGAGTGTGTCACCCGGCCGCCACTCGTTCCCGAACAGGGGGCTCCCGTACGGCCGGTGTGGTCCGCGCCACCCACTGGACCCCGCCGCGCCGGGAAACCGTACCTGTATGACGGAACTCGGTCTTCCCGAAGACATCCTGGCCTGCCTCTTCGACCTCGACGGGGTCGTCACCAAGACGGCCGTTGTCCACGCCGCCGCCTGGAAGGAGACGTTCGACGCCCTCTTGCGCGAACGCGAGGGCGACGGCTTCCGGCCGTTCGACGCCGTCGCCGACTACGACGAGTACGTCGACGGCCTCCCGCGCGCGGACGGCGTGCGCACCTTCCTCGCCTCGCGCGGCATCGAGCTGCCCGAAGGCACCCCCGGCGACCCGCCCGACGCCCCGACCGTGCACGGCGTCGGCAACCGCAAGAACGACCTCCTGCTGGACAAGATCCGCACCGGTGGTGTCGAGGCCTACGACAGCACCTTGCGCTACATCGAGGCAGCCCGCGCCCAGGGCCTGCGCACCGCGATCGTCTCGTCCAGCGCCAACTGCCGTGACGTGCTGCGCGCGATCGGCGCCGAGGACCTGTTCGACGTCCGGGTCGACGGCGTCGTCGCGGCGGAGCGCGGACTGCCCGGGAAGCCGCACCCGGACACCTTCCTGGCCGCCGCCCGCGATCTCGGCGTCGAGGCCCGGCAGGCGGCCGTGTTCGAGGACGCGCTGGCAGGCATGGACGCGGGCCGGGCGGGCAGCTTCGGTTACGTCGTCGGACTCGACCGCGCCGGTCAAGCCGAGGCCCTGTACGCGCACGGCGCGGACCGGGTCGTACGGGATCTCGCCGAACTGGGGGGCAAGGAGTGATCACACAGGGGGCGTACACCGTCGAGCCGTGGACGGTGCGGGAGACGGACCTCAGGCTTGACGTGCTGGCACAGAGCGAGTCCGTGTTCGCGCTGTCCAACGGCCATGTCGGCTGGCGCGGCAACCTCGACGAGGGCGAGCCGCACGGTCTGCCCGGCTCCTACCTCAACGGGGTGCACGAGGTGCACCCGCTGCCGTACGCCGAGGCCGGCTACGGCTATCCGGAGTCCGGCCAGACGGTCATCAACGTCACCAACGGCAAGGTGATCCGGCTGCTCGTGGACGACGAGCCGTTCGACCTGCGCTACGGGCGGCTCGTCGCTCACGAACGCACCCTGGACCTGCGCCGGGGCGTGCTGGAGCGGGTCTGCGAGTGGACCTCGCCGGCCGGTTCGACGGTCCGGGTGCGCTCGACCCGGCTGGTGTCGCTCACCCAACGGGCGATCGCCGCCGTGGCGTACGAGGTGGAGCCCGTCGACAGCCGTACGCGGGTGGTGATCCAGTCGGAGCTCGTCGCCAACGAGAGCCTGCCCGAGCCGAACCGCGACCCGCGCGCCGCCAGGGCGCTGAAGTCGCCGCTGGAGCCGGAGGAGGACTTCGCCGACGGGGCCCGGCTGCGACTGGTGCACCGCACCCGGCGCAGCGGCCTGCGCGTCGCCGTCGCCGCCGACCACGTGGTGACCGGCCCCGAACGCACCACCACCGGCAGCGAGAGCAACGTGGACGTGTCCCGGCTGACCGTCACCTCCGTGCTCGACCCCGGTCAGCGGCTGCGGGTGGAGAAGCTGGTCGCGCACGGCTGGTCCGGCGCCCGCTCCCGGCCCGCGATGAGCGACCAGGTGGAGGCGGCGCTGGCGGCGGCCGCGCACAGCGGCTGGCAGGGGCTGCTCGACGAACAGCAGGCGTACCTGGACGACTTCTGGGCGCGGGCCGACGTGGAGGTCGACGGCGACGAGGAGATCCAACAGGCGGTCCGCTTCGCGCTCTTCCACGTCCTGCAGGCCGGCGCCCGCGCGGAGGGCCGGGCGATCCCCGCGAAGGGCCTGACGGGGTCAGGCTACGACGGTCACGCCTTCTGGGACACCGAGACCTTCGTCCTGCCCCTGCTGACCTACACCGAGCCCGGGGCCGTCGTCGAGGCGCTGCGCTGGCGGCAGACCACCCTGCCCGCCGCCCGCGAACGCGCCACCCAGCTCGGCCTGCGCGGCGCCGCGTTCCCGTGGCGGACGATCGAGGGCTCGGAGGGCTCGGCGTACTGGCCCGCCGGTACGGCCGCCTTCCATGTCAACGCCGACATAGCCGACGCCGTGGTCCGGTACGTGGCGGCGACCGGCGACCGCGACTTCGAGCGCGACACCGGGGTGGAGCTGCTGGTGGAGACCGCCCGGCTGTGGCGCACGCTCGGTCATCACGACCCGCGGGGCGCCTTCCACATCGACGGGGTCACCGGCCCGGACGAGTACAGCGCGATCGCCGACGACAACACGTACACCAACCTGATGGCCCGGGCGAACCTGCTGGCCGCCGCGGCCGCCGTGGAGCGCCACCCCGAACGGGCCGCGGGCCTGGACGTGGACGCCGAGGAGAGCGCCGCCTGGCGGGACGCTGCCCACGCCATGCACATCCCCTACAACGCCGGCCTCGGGGTGCACGAGCAGCACGCGGGCTTCACCCGCCACCAACGCTGGGACTTCGCGGCCACCGGCTCCGGCCAGTTCCCGCTGATGCTGCACTTCCCCTACTTCGACCTGTACCGCAAGCAGGTCGTCAAGCAGGCCGACCTGGTCCTCGCGATGTACACCTGCTCCAGCCACTTCGACGACGAGCACATCGCCCGCAACTTCGCCTACTACGAGCCGCTGACGGTGCGGGACTCCTCGCTCTCCGCCTGCGTCCAGGCCGTCATCGCCGCCCAGGCGGGCCATCTCGAACTCGCCTACGACTACACCGTCGAGGCGGCCCTGATGGACCTGGCCGACCTGGAGCAGAACACCCGCGACGGACTGCACATCGCCTCGCTGGCCGGTACGTGGACGGCGCTGGTCGCCGGTTTCGGCGGGATGCGCCGCGACGGCGACACGCTCCGGTTCGCGCCCCGCCTGCCCGAGCAGTTCAGCCGGCTGGCGTTCACGATCCAGCTACTGGACCGCCGGCTGCGCGTGGAGATCGCCCCCGACAAGGCCACGTACACCCTGCTGTCCGGGGCGTCCCTGACGATCGGTCACCACGGCGAATCCCTGAAGGTCGGCCCCGACACGCCCGCCGTCCGCACGGTCCCCCCGACGCCCACACGCCCGGCGCCGAAGCAGCCCCCGCACCGTGTTCCGAACGCCCGCTGAGCCGTTCGCGGGCGGCCTGCCCGGTTACGGCCGCGCGACCCGACGCGCACCCGGCCGGTCCGGGCGCTGCGCGGCGCGCTTCCGTGAGTTAGTTTTTGGTTGTTTTCCCTGATTTCCGCCCTCGTTCGCCGACCGGCGGGGGCGTCAGCAACCCGGTGAGCCGTGGGGGAGGGGCCCGGATCATGGCCGAGAGCGCGAGCGTCCCCCGCGCCCGGGACGTCTCCCTCCCCACCGCGACGCCCGAGTCGTACACCCCGGCGTCCGCTCGCCGGAGGCCCTACTGGCAGACCCTCCTGACCGTGGTGGTGCTGTTCGCCGCAGCCTGCCTGGCCGGGCGGCACTGGCCCGTGCTGGCGACCGGCGCCCATCGGCTGGCCGTCGCCGATCCTGGCTGGCTGCTCGCCGGCGCCGCCGCCGTCGCCGTGACCTGGCCGTGCTCGGCGCTCGCGCAGCAGGGCGCCGTTCCCCGGATGCTGCCCAGGAGGCGGCTGGTCGCCGCGCAGTTCGCCGCCTCGGCCGCCAACCACGTGCTGCCGGCCGGACTCGGCGCGGGTCTGGTGAATCTGCGGTTCCTCATGCGCTGCGGGCTCACCGCCGCCCGCTCCGCGACCGCGCTCGCCGTCAAGGCCACGGCGGGCGGAGCCGTGCGCGGCGCGCTGACCGCCGTACTCGTCCTGGCCTGCCCCGGTGTCCTGCGGCTGCCGCACGTCCCCGCCGGCTACCTGGCCGCCGCCCTCGGAGTGGCCGGGCTCGCCGCGCTGCTCGCCCGTCGGCTCGGGCTCCCGTGGCGGCGCACCCTGGCAACGCTCCTGGCGGACGTCCGGGCGATCCACGCCCGGCCAATCCGGGCGGCCGCGCTGTGGGGCGGCTCGCTCGCGTTCGCCGTGCTGCACGCCGGGGTGCTGATCGCCGTCACCCAGGCCGTCGGCCTCACCCTGCACCCGGCCGGCGTGGCCCTCGTCTACCTGGCCGCGAGCGGGGCCGCCGCCCTGCTGCCCACCCCGGGCGGCATCGGCTCCCTCGACGCGGCCCTCGCCTTCGGCCTCACGGCCGCCGGAGCGCCGGGCGCGGCGGCGGCCTCCGCGGTGCTGGGCTACCGGCTGCTGACGGTGTGGGTGCCGCTGATCCCGGGTCTGCTGGTGCTGGTGGTGCTGATCCGGCGCAAGGCACTCTGAGCCGGCCGGGGCGTCTCCTACGCGACGGGGACAGGCAGGTCCCCGGCCGCCGGGCCCCGACCGCCGGCTCGGATGCGCGGACCTCCTCGCGGCCGCGGCGGCTCCGACCGGCGGGCCGACCACGGGCAGCCGTGTCCGCACCCTCGTCACCGGTGACGGCTTCCCCGCGGGCCGGGCGAACGGACGGATGAGCCACCCAGGAGACCGTCGCGCCGCGCCGCACCCGACCCATGGTCTGAGTGCGGGCAGACCGAGCCGGGGAGCAGGCCCAGGCCGTCCGGCAGGAAGGTGAGCGGGCCGAAGGAGTCGGTGTGCGAGCCCTCGGCCCAGCAGTTGGCGCCGGCGCTGATCCCGCACAGCAGGGTGCCGCCGTCGCCGGCCTCCGTGAGCAGCCGGTCGACGTGGTGCGTGCGCCAGACGGCCAGGAACCGCTCCACGTAGGCGGGCGCGTCGCCGCTCGCGGTGGGGACGAAGCAGACCTTCGGCCCGGACGTGCGGGCGTGGCCGAGCACCCAGTCGTCCAGCAGCCCGTCCTCGTCGGTGGGGAAACCTCCGCCGAGCAGCGCCAGACGACCTGGGCGGGTGTCGGTCACGGGCACGCCTCCTGGGCGTGGCAGAAGAAAGCGCCCAGTGTGCCAGTGCTCAGGGCCGCAGCTGGCCCCGCCACTTGGAGATCTCCCTCACCGGATCTCCGGTGTACGACCAGGGAGTTCGCGTGAAGCGGCGGCCGAGCAGGCGCAGCAGTCCGGTGGCGACGTCCGTGGCGCCGGCGTGACAGGCGGCGTGCGCCAGGTAGTTGAGGTCGCGCAGCTCGACCGGGCCGACCGGGACGTCCGGGCGTTCCCGGATCCAGCGCTGCCAGGTGCGGCGTACGTCGTTGACGGCACCGTCGTGGTCCCAGTGCTGCCCGAGACCGACAGAGGAGTGCCGGCCCCGGGCGGCGTCCAGGGCGTATCGGAACTCCTCGACGCGGGCGTACTGCACCAGCACCGGCAGCGCGCAGCCCGGGGGGGCCACTCCGGCGGCGTCGCGGGCGAAGTCGTACATCAGGCCGTGGGTGCCGTGCCAGCGCGAGGAGTAGTAGTGCAGGACCTGGAGGTGGCCCTCGATGCTGTACGGGTCGCGCCGGTGCAACTCGGCCCACCAGCGGGCCAGCTCGCCTCGGCGGACCCCCTGCGGGTAGAGGCGGGCGACAGAGATCAGCGAGACCCACGGCGTCGGGTCCGCCGGGCCGGCCTCCGTGGCGCGCAGGCACGCCAGTACCGTGCCGTCGACGCGCTCCCGCTCGATCGGCACGCCCCGGCCCGCCGCGATGGCCACGTTGAACGCCCGGGCCGTCTCGGTCGCGGCCCGCAACACCAGCGCGTCCGCGCTGTTGGGTTCGGCGGCCAGCCAGGACTCCACCGCCGAACTGTCCGCACAGGCCTGGGCGAGCAGCCGTACCCGGTGCCCCCGCAGGGGCCAGTCGGAGCCGGTGGACCGCAGCAGTTCGCGCAGGCCCTGCCAGCGGCCGATGACGATGTCGTGGCGGGCCGCGGTGAGGTCCGCGTCCCCGCAGTCGGGGTCGAACTCGGGGGCGAAGCGGTCGCGCGCCATCGGGGTCTCTTTCAGAAGTCGGTGGAGAGACCCTCGTGGCTGCGGGCGTCAGCGGTGGTGCGGCCGCCGGGCGGGTAGTCCGGCGCGATGGCGCGGGTCGCGTCCAGCCGCTCCGGGCGGTAGTAGTCGCTGCCCCGGTGCCAGTACCACAGCATCGGGACCAGCCCCACGGCGAGCCCGCCGACGCCGATCGCGATCGCCGCCGCGCTCAACTCGCCCAGGGACTCGACGAAGATCCAGAACATGAAGAGCGAGCCGAGCAGCGGCCACACCCCGCCGAGCACGAAGTGCGTCGGCGAGCGCAGCAGCATCCCGCGGTAGGCGACGACCGCGGCCAGCCCGGCCAGGCCGTAGTAGACGGCGATCTGCAGTCCGATCGCGGAGATGGCCTGGGACAGGATGTCGCCCACCGAGCCCAGCGCGTTCGCGGCGACGAACATCGCCAGCGCCACCGCGCCGACCACGGCGATCGCCACCCACGGCGTGTTCCACCGGCGGTGCACCCGGCCCAGCGCGGACGGCATCGTACGGTCCCGGCCCATCGCGAACAGTGACCGCGTCACCTGGATCAGCGTCGTCTCCAGAGTGGCGATGGTGGACAGCATCACCGCCGCGACGATCAGCTTGCCGCCCCACCCGGGCCAGATCTCGTCGCCGAGCACCGCCAGCACGTCGGCGCCGTTCTCCTCGATCTGCCGGGTGGAGAGCACGATGTTGACCGCGATGGTGAAGACCATGAACAGCAGGAAGACGATCCCGATACCGATCAGGCCCGCCAGGCCCGTGGTACGGCGGCTGTTACGGGTCTCCTCGCTGAGGTTGCAGGCGACGTCCCAGCCCCAGTAGTAGAACGCGGCGACCAGCGCGCCCGACGCGAAGCCCGACAGGCCGTCGAAGTGGCTGAAGCCGAGCCAGGACCATTCGAAGGCGCGGGCGTTGTCCGAGTGCAGCAGTGCCAGCACCGCGAACACGGCCAGGATGAACAGCTCCACACCCGACATCAGCAGCTGCGCGCGCACCGTGAGCCGGGCGCCGCCCAGCACCACCAGCAGCATCACCAGGAACCAGCCCGCGCCGACCACCGAGGCGAGCGCCGTGTCGTTCGCCAGGTCCTCGTCGAAGAGGGCCAGGGTCATCGCCCCGGCGGGCAGCGACCCGGCCACCATGAAGATGGTCGCCGACACCACCAGCGCCCAGCCGCTGATGAACCCCAGGAACGGATGGAGCGTCCGCCCCACCCATGAGTAACTGGCGCCCGCGTTCACGTCGATACGGCTGAGATAGCTGAACGCCAGTGCGATGCCCAGCATGGGGATCGCGCAGTACAGCAGAGCCGCCGGACCCGCCAGCCCCACCGCCCCGAACAGAACGGCAGTGGTCGCGGCCAGCGAGTACGCCGGCGCGCTGCCCGCGACCGCCATCACCACGGTGTCGAACGTACCGAGGGCGCCTGCCTGAAGCCCTCTGCCCGTGCTCTTGCTCATGCCTGCGCTGCTTTCGCCTTGCACGCGACCAGGACGGAACGCCCCGGCGGCGTTTGTGGTGTGGGGGGTGAACCCGCCTTCGGCCGAAGAGGGATGACCTCGGGTCGGGGCGGCGAGGAACGAGAGGGTGGGCGGTGTCGGCCGCCCCGTCGTCAGACGGTCACACCGTGTGTGCGAGAGATGATAGTCCCGCGCGTCGGCCATGCAAGATTGACCTCTGCGGAAATCCCGCGGACTGCCGCTACGCCAACTCCTGCGCCTGTCAGGGACCTTGTCTCCCACGAAGCGGAACCGGTGTGTCGCCGTGCGGTCCGCCCCCGGAAGCGTGATTGGAGCGCGCCCTGCGGGAAACGCGGACAGGGACCGACGCCGAGATCGACGGGTCGGCGCAGCGCGACAGGGAGGCAGCCATGGGCAGTGCGGAAACCGGCCCCGAGCCGGAGACGGGCGACGCGACGGCCGACGACGTCTACCAGCCCACCGGGACCAACGAGGAGCAGGAGGACGCCGCGCCCCTCGACCTCCAGGACGCCGTCGACGAGCGCACGTACGACGACACCCTGGACGAGGGCTACTCGCCGCCGGAGAAGCCCCTGGGCGTGACCAAGTACGGCACCACGGCAGCCGAACAGCACACCGGCGAGACCCTCGACCAGCGCCTCGCCCAGGAGCGGCCCGACGGGGACGAGCCCGCCGGGGACGGCATCGGCGACCTGGCCGACGGCGCGGGCGAGCCCGTCGACCCCGAGGCGGGCAGTGAGCGCGCCGGGCGTCTGACGGCCCCCGACGAGGGGGCGCATCCGGACACGACGAAGGAGGCCGTGGCCGAGGACATGGGCATCGACGCCGGTGCGGCGGGCGCCGAGGAGGCCGCCGTGCACGTGGTGGACGAGGACCGCATGTGAACGCCCGGGCGGCCGTGCCGGATCAGTCGGCTATCCGGTCGATCTGGCGCAGCTTGTTCGTGGCGTCCAGGGCAGCCACCTTGTAGGACTCCGCCAGCGTCGGATAGTTGAATACTGCATCGACCAGGTAGTCGACGGTGCCGCCGCACCCCATCACGGACTGCCCGATGTGGATCAGCTCGGTCGCGCCCGTGCCGAAGCAGTGCACGCCGAGCAGTCTGCGGTCCTCGGGCGAGACCAGCAGCTTCAGCACGCCGTGCGAGTCGCCGATGATCTGGCCCCGGGCCAGCTCCCGGTAGCGGGAGACGCCGACCTCGAACGGCACCCGGTCCTCGGTGAGCTGGTCCTCGGTCCGCCCCACGAAGCTGATCTCCGGAATGGTGTAGATGCCGATCGGCTGGAGGTTGTGCATCTGCCCCACCGGCTCCCCGAAGGCGTGGTAGGCCGCAGCCCGGCCCTGCTCCATCGCGGTCGCCGCCAGCGCCGGGTAGCCGATGACGTCGCCGACGGCGTAGATGTGCGGCACCTGCGTGCGGTAGTGCTCGTCGACGGTGATCCGGCCGCGCGCGTCGGCGCTCAGTCCGCCCTTGTCCAGGTCGAGGCCGTCCGTGAGACCTTGCCGGCCCGCCGAGTACATCACCGCGTCCGCGGGGATCTTCTTGCCGCTCTCCAGCACCGTGAGTGCGCCCCGGGGATGCCGCTCGACCGCGGCGACCGTCTCGCCGAACCGGAACGTCACCGCCAGGTCCCGCAGGTGGTATTTGAGCGACTCGACGACCTCGACGTCGCACATGTCGAGCATCGCGGCCCGCTTCTCGACCACGGTCACCTTGCTGCCGAGGGCGGCGAACATGCTCGCGTACTCCATGCCGATCACCCCCGCGCCCACGATGACCATGGACCGCGGGACGCGTTCGAGCGCGAGGACGTTGTCCGAGTCCATGATCGTGCGGCCGTCGAACTCCACGCTGTCCGGCCGGGCGGGCCGGGTGCCGGTGGCGATCACGATGTGCTCGGCGCTGATCCGCCGCTCCTGGCCGGTGACCTCCTGCAGGGCCACGGTGTGCGGGTCGGTGAAACGGCCGGTGCCGGCGAACAGGGCGACGTGGTTGCGGGAGAGCTGGTTGCGGATGACGTCGACCTCGCGGCCGACTACGTGCTGGGTGCGCGCGATCAGGTCGGCGACGGTGATGTCCTCCTTCAGGCGGTAGCTCTGCCCGTACAGGTCGCGCTGGGTGAGACCGGTGAGGTAGAGCACCGCCTCGCGCAACGTCTTGGAGGGAATGGTGCCGGTGTGGATGGAGACCCCGCCGACCATGTCGGGGCGGTCGACGACGGCGACCCGGCGGCCCAGCTTGGCCGCGGCGATGGCGGCCTTCTGGCCACCGGGACCGGATCCGAGGACGAGCATGTCGAAGTCGGGCACCCTCGGAAGTGTGACAGCCCACAGGGCGTCTCCGTAAGGGCGGGACCGCGGTGAAAGGCCCCGCACGGCATCCTCCGATGCGCGGGAACAGGACACCGCGAAGACCTCCGCGGTGCGTATGCCAACTCCCGCGAGCCGTGGGGGAGTCGGGCCCGCGGACCCTCACGGTGCGCGGCCGGGCCGGTCGAACTCCCGTCGTCCGCGCGCAGGGTCTAGGGCAGCAGCTTGTCGAGCGCCGCGTCGCCCTCCTGGGCCAGCTTGCGCCGGGCCCACTCCAGGTTCTTCGGTGTGAGGTCCTTGCCCGAGGCAAGCACCACGTCCTCCGGCGACACGTCCGTGCCGGTACGGGGGTGGAGGAGGGCGTCCGGGGTGACGCTGTCCGCGGACGTCCGGGACGCGTCGGGCTGTGGCGTCGACATGATCTCTGCTCCTCCGGTCCGAGGCTCTGCTGCGGACCCGGTGAGGTCATCGGGTCCACTTACACCATTCATCGCCCGAGCACACCCTGCATCCGGAAGCGGGATCACCGGGCCCCCGCTCGTGATCGTGAGCGCGTGCGCACGCCGCCCGGCCGGGCATGTCGACAGCGGTGGAGTCAGCGCGGCCGCGCCGCCCCGGGAGCGAGGACGAGGATCGTGACGTCGTCGTGGATGCTCCGGGTGTGCCGGAGCAGGTCCTCCCACACGCGGTCGGGCAGCCCGGGGCGGCCGTCTCCGTAGAGCAGCGCCAGCCGCTCGGTCAGCGGGTAGAACACGCCGGCCGGGTCACGGGCCTCGAAGAGCCCGTCCGAGGCCAGGACCAGGCGGTCGCCGGGTTCCAGCGGGACGGTCCCCCCGCGCTGCGCGAGGGTGCCGCCGATACCCAGCCCCAGCGGCGTGCACGCCTCGACCGCGACGTCCGTGGCCGTGCCCCCGCGCAGCAGCACCGGTGGCGGATGCCCACAGGCCACCACCCGGACGGACCGCGCGTCGCGGGCGAACTCCAGCAGCACGGCGGTCGCGAAGAGATCGGCGTGCCGCTTCTCCGCCACGTCCAGCGTCAGTCGGCGGTCCAGCCGGCCGGCCACCGACTCCAGGTCGGGCTGGTCGAGCGCGGCCTCCCGGAAGGCACCCAGCAGCGAGGCCACCGTGCCGATCGCCGCCAGACCGTGTCCCTGGACGTCGCCCAGCACGGCACGCACCCCGTACGGCCCGTCCCGCACGTCGTAGAAGTCCCCGCCGACCAGCGTCCCGCGTTGCGCCGCCCGGTACAGGCCGGCGCAGCGCACCGGGCCGACCGCCTCGGGCAGCGGCGGCAGCAGCGCGCGCTGCGCGGCCTCGGCGATGGTGCGCTCCAGGTCGAGCTGCGCGTCACGATGGCTGCGCACGAAGGAGACGAACACGCTCAGCAAGGCGACGAAACCGATCGTCCACAGGTCGGTGTCGCCGGGCCGGTCCAGTTGGAGCGCCGGGATGTTCAGCAGCACGATCGCGCTCCCGCCGAGCAGCGCCGTCCCGAGCGGCCCGTACGACAGGACGGCCAGCGGAGGGATGGCGCCGAGCAGGAAACCGATGTCGAGCGGATCGTGGCTCAGGGTTGTCGCCGTTGTCACGCCGGCGATCAGCACGATCGGCAGCACCCGCACCCAGCGTGGCGGCGGCGCGCCCCGTAGCCAGCCCCGCCGGTCCGGGCGCCGGAGCGGTGACATCACGCGCGCCGTATCCACACCACCACGCTGCTACGCCCGGTCTGGCGCCGCACGTCGGCCGGGGTGCGGGTGCCGGGTGCCGTGCCGGCGGCGCGAGAAGGCTTCGCTCTCCTCGCCGGAGTGGCCGGTGGCCGACTTCCTGCCGCACATCGAGGGTGACAGGGCCTGGTTCCGCTGGTCGACGGCTGAAACCCGTGGGTGAGTCGTCCTGTTTCTGGTTTGACAACAGCTTTTCCGCGCATTCGGAAGGGGAACACAATTCCGACGGATGGGTGGAGGAGACGTGGGCATCATCGCCTGGATCCTGATCGGGCTTCTGGCCGGTGCGATCGCCAAGCTGCTGCTGCCGGGCAAGGACCCGGGCGGGATCATCATCACGATGCTGATCGGTGTCGCCGGTGGTCTGCTCGGCGGCTGGCTGGGGAAGGTCATCTTCGGCGTCGACTCGATCGACGGGTTCTTCGACCTGTCGACCTGGATCGCCGCGATCGTCGGCTCGCTCATCCTGCTCGTGCTCTACCGGGCCGTCACCGGCGGGCGGCGTTCGCACGCGTAGGGCTTGACCGCGGCAGGAGCGGGCCGCGGCCCGGGAGCCCCACAGGCGGGGGGCACGGTCTTCGTCTTCGGGCTCTTCCTCGTCTGCGGCTGTGTCCGCGTCCGTGTCCCGAGCCGCGCGCTGGTCCCTC